>JAJFJE010000140.1 GCA_021774355.1 Alphaproteobacteria bacterium | reverse complement strand
ACATGCCGCGCTCGACAGCTTCGCGGGTGTTGTCGGCATAGCTGGCACGGACCGCGTCGGTCTGCGACAGGGCGTAAAGCGCCGCCCCGTCGAAGCCCTGGGCATCGGCGATGGCAATCAGGGTCGCCGGGTCGGCGATGTCCTGCTCGTTGACCCAGGTCGCCTGCTCATAGGCAAAGCTGAGGTCGCCCTCGTACCGCGCCAGCGCCTGGGCGGCGAGGACCATCAGCGAGGCTGCCGTCATGTCCGCCGGGAAATATTTCGGCTGGGGATTGATCGGCAGGCCCAGATAACGGCCCCAGCGCTCCAGTTCCAGGAGGCGATAGGCCTTGCGCTGGGGCGCGCGCTGCTCCAGGGGCACCCCGCCCGAGACCTTGAAGACCTCGAAGAAATTGGTCGGCTTGTAGATCAGCGCCGCGTGATGCTTGTGGCATATCGCCTTCAGCCGGGGCATGCCGAGATAGGTGAACGGTGACAGGATGCCATAATAGACCGCAACCGCCTTGGTTTCGCTCATTGCCGGCCCCTCTCAGGTCACGACGGTCAGGAACGACTGGTTGACCCGGCGCTGCGGATAGGACAGTGCCTTGCCCAGTTCCTCGGCCCCCCAGGTCAGGACCGGCTTGTCGGGATAATGGAGGTAGCTGCCGCCGAACACCTCGTTGCGGTTACCCGAGGGATCCCAGAAATAGATCGTCCGGGCGCGGCCGATGCCGTGCTGGGTGGGCCCCTCGTCGATGGTCACCTGATGCCTGCCGAACAGATTGGCAGCCCGCATCAGGGCGGCGTCGGAGTCGATCCAGAACGAGACATGGTGGAACATGCCCGGCTGCGGATGGGCGATGAAGGCGACATCGTGCATCTTGGTGCTGCAGGCGAGGAAGGTCGCCTTCAGGCTGCCATCGGGCAGGTTCAGCCGCTCCGACACGGAAAAATCGAGCGCCTCCATGAACAATTGCTCGGTCTCGGCCACATTGGGACCGTAGAGCAGGCAATGTTCCATCCGGGTGACCGCGGCGCCGGCGATGTCGTCGGGCTCGAACTCCGGGCAATGGGTCGACAGGCCGTTGCCGACCTGGGCCATCTCGGCATAGAGCTGGATGGCGTGGCCCGAGGGCGTCGTGAAGCCGATGGCGGGGCCGCAATAGGGCTGGTCGGGGAGATCCTGGACGGCCACCCCGAGGGCTTCCAGGCGGCCCCGGAAACGGTCCAGGTCGTCGGGCCGGCGGACCTTGAAGGCACAATAATCATTGCCGGCCTGGTCGGCCTGGCGCAGCACCAGGCTGTGGTGGTCATGTTCGTCCCAGCCCTTGAGGTAGGCCCTGGTGGCGTCGCGCGCGACCAGCCTCAAGCCAAGGACATCCCGGTAGTGGCGCAGGCAGGTCTCCAGGTCCAGGACCCGCAGTGCCACCACGCCAATCCGCATCACACCCGTGATTGCCATTGCCCATTCCTCCCTCGGCCATGCGGCCACCCGATTATAGATACTTATCAGTACCGTACTTGGCGGTATCATACATCAGGCGCGGCGCCTGTCAATGGCCGCCTGGGGGTAGCGGCACAGCCCCGGGCCGGGCCATGCCGTGCCGCTGGCGCGGCGCGCGGCAGGGCGTGGCCTGCGCGCGAATGTCGCGGATGCTGTTCGGGTCCGTTCGCCTCGGCTATGGTCGGCGCGGCAAGCCGTTCCGGCGCCCTCCAGGACCACACCAGCGATGCACGAGGCGCCGAGATCTTGAACAGCCGGGCAAAGCGACAAGGGCCAGCACCGACCATGACCAAGACCACCAAGCCGCCGGTGTCGCCCAAGCGGCGGGACAATGACCAGCGGCGCGACGACATCATGAGTGCGGCCGAGACGCTGTTCGCCGAGCGCGGCGTGTCGGGGACCTCGATCGAGGCGATCGTCGAGCGCGCCCAATGTTCCAAATCGGCCGTCTACGGCCTGTTCGGCAGCAAGGAGAATCTGCTGGCGGCCCTGACCGTGCGCATCACCCAGGGGCTCAACGAGGAACTTACCGCGTTGACCCTGGGCCACCTGCCGATGCGGGATTTCCTCCAGGCCTATGTGGAAAAGGCGATGGCGATGATCCTGACCGCCCGCCATATCGGGGTGGTCCGGACTATTTTCGGCGAGATGGGCTCGGCGCCCCAATTGTCCCGGACCTTCTACCGGGTCGGACCAGGGGCCGCCCAGGAGGCCCTGGCCAAGGCCTTCGAGACCAAGACCAGGGAAGGCGCGCTGACGGTCGACGATCCGGAAGTCGCGGCCGCCCAGCTTTACGGCCTGATGCTGTGGGGCACCATGTTTCCCCTGATCACCGGCGCCGACCGGAGCATCGGCAAGGCCCGGGTCGCGCGCTTCGCCGAATCCGCCGTCGATGGCTTTCTGCGCATGTATGGGGTCGCGGAACCGGCGGATCCCGCATCCGAATCCTGTCCGGTCAAGGGCGGTCGACACGCCGGTGGCCGCTGACGGCGCCGTCCACGGCACCACCGACAAAGCGGGTATCGGGCGGGCCGGCCTGCTGGGGCTCGGCATCCACCGGCAGGCGCTCGCCGAAGATATGCACCCGCCGGCCCAGCCACAGGCCGTCCGCGATATGGTCCCGGCGGTGATTGACGGTATTGGGGTGGACCAGCACGCTCAGCCCCTGATGATTGAGCATCAGCCAGGGCACCAGGGTCGCGAACAGCGCCGGCGGGAAGGCCACCTGAAACATGGCCTGGCCATGGGGGCCGACCGGCCCGTCGTGCCAGCGCCCCAGGCGGACCGGAAATTGCTGGTCGATCCAGTCCCGCAGCCGCGCTGCCTGGGGTCGCTCGCTGGCCGGATCGAAATAGATATGCGCGTGATAGCTGGCGATCTCGTCGACCGGGCGCGTCTCTGGCCCCATTTTCATTCTTTCCGCTGGCGTTTCCATCGCTGGCCTCAGGCCATTTCCCGGCTATGACTGTCCCCCTGGACGGTCAAGCATGCACCAACCGTTTTGGATGGTGGCCGATCGTGCCTCCCGGCGGCGTCCGGCTGGGCTAGGCGAATCGACCGGCCACCGCGCCGGGTGCCGGTCGGGCGCCGCCGGCCAAGCCGAACCGGCCAGGCCCGGCTCCGCAGGAGACCCGGCAAAATGACCCTGGACCCACCGAAAAGGCGGGTTTCGATATAAACGGTCCGTGCTCTCATCCCCCGTCCGTCGCCGGCTCTGCGCCGGCAAACGGGCCAAACGAACCGGGGAGTCGAACATGGGTCAGAAAATTTCCATCCATCCTGCCATCGACAATGGCATCAAGCCAGCCAAGGCCGACTTCGCCGGCGGCACCTTGGTGTGCAAATGTACCGACCGGCCGGTCACCGTCACCATTGCCGCGCAGTCCGCCCATAACCATGCCTGCGGCTGCACCAAGTGCTGGAAGCCTGAAGGCGCCCAGTTCTCGCTGGTCGCCGTGGTGCCCCGCTCGGCCGTCACGGTGACCGCCAATGGCGACAAGCTGGCGGTCGTCGACCCCAATGCGGTGATCCAGCGCCATGCCTGCACCGGTTGCGGCGTGCACATGTTCGGGCGAATCGAAAAACAGGGCCACCCGTTCTACGGCCTGGACTTCATCCACACCGAGCTGTCGCCCCAGAGCGGCTGGTCGCCGCCCGAATTCGCCGCCTTCGTCTCGTCGATCATCGAGAGCGGCGCCGATCCCAAGAACCAGGACGCCGTGCGGGCCCGCCTGCGCGAACTGGGCCTGGAGCCCTATGACGCCCTGTCGCCGGCCCTGATGGACTTCATTGCAACCCACATCGCCAAGGCCAACGGCGTCCTCGCCGCCTGACCGCAAGCCCCGGACACCGGCCCCGCCGGTGCCCGGGGATTACCCGCCGGGGCCGGCCCTGACCGGTAGGCGCCGCTTAGCGCCCCGGGGCGCCGTCCGCGGGCGACGGGTCGCTGCGGCCGCCCACCGCCTGAAGCAGCCGCAGTCGAACACCGACATATTTGGCGACCCTGGCCTCATCCTTGGACGAGAGCGGCGCCGTCAGGCGGGTCAGATCCAGATTGTCCTCGACATCGGCAAGCTTCACCTGGCGGGCCAGCGGGTGACCGCAGATGCGCCCGACATAGGCGTCGTAGGACAGTGCCGCGGGGGCGTCGGCGGGCTCGCGGGTCAGGAGTACGACGGCCTCGACCACCGCCCGCGGAATCCCTGCCGCGAGCAGGCTGTCGGCGGTTACCGGATCGGCGCTGTCCCGACTATCCTCGATGGTGTCGTGAAGCACGGCGGCCAGCCGCGTCTCCAGTGTCGGCATGCGCATCATCACCCGCAGGGGATGGAGGATATAGGCCGCGCCGGCTTTGTCGCGCTGCCCGTCATGGACGCGCAACGCGATCGCGATCGCCGTTTCAAGCAAACCATCCAAGGGCTGCCCCCCGCCCATCTTGCCGCCTAATTATCCAGGAAGCTGCGCAGTTTCCGCGACCGGCTGGGGTGCTTCAGCTTGCGCAGGGCCTTGGCCTCGATCTGGCGGATGCGTTCGCGGGTGACCGAGAATTGCTGGCCGACCTCTTCCAGGGTGTGGTCGGTGTTCATGCCGATACCGAAGCGCATGCGCAACACCCGCTCCTCGCGCGGGGTCAGGCTGGCGAGGACCCGCGTGGTGGTCTCGCGCAGGTTCGACTGGATCGCGGCATCGAGCGGCAGCACCGCGTTCTTGTCCTCGATGAAATCGCCCAGATGGCTGTCTTCCTCGTCGCCGATTGGGGTCTCCAGGCTGATCGGCTCCTTGGCGATCTTCAGCACCTTGCGCACCTTTTCCAGCGGCATGCCGAGCTTTTCCGCCAATTCCTCCGGGGTCGGCTCGCGCCCGATCTCGTGCAGCATCTGGCGCGAGGTGCGCACCAGCTTGTTGATCGTTTCGATCATATGCACCGGGATGCGGATGGTGCGCGCCTGGTCGGCGATCGAGCGGGTGATCGCCTGGCGGATCCACCAGGTCGCATAGGTCGAGAATTTGTAACCCCGGCGGTACTCGAATTTGTCGACCGCCTTCATCAGGCCGATATTGCCTTCCTGGATCAGGTCGAGGAACTGCAGGCCGCGGTTGGTATATTTCTTGGCGATCGAGATCACCAGTCGGAGGTTGGCCTCGACCATTTCGCGCTTGGCCTGGCGGGCCTCGCGTTCGCCCTTCTGGACCGTGGTCACCACCCGGCGGAATTCCGGAATGATCAGGCCTGCAATGGCGGCAATGGTGGCAATTTCGGTGCGGAACTCACCGGCCTGGGCGGCTTCGACCCGGGCGAACTCCTTCCAGGCACCGCCCGGCAGCTTGCCCACCCGCTCCAGCCAGCCCGGCTCCAGCTCGTTGGTCATGTAATGCGCGATGAAGTCCTCGCGCTTCACCCGATGGCGTTCGGCAAGGCGCAGCAGGCGGCCCTCGAAGCCGATCAGGCGCTTGTTGAGGCCGTAGAGCTGGTCGACCAGGGCCTCGATGCGGTTATTGTGCAGATGAACGCTCTTCATCAGCTCGACCAGTTCGGTCCGCAGCTTCTGATAGCGCTTGACCGCCGCCGCGGCCGGCGCCTCGCCCTGGCCCATGGCGGCGGCCAGGCGGGTTTCCTGCAGCTTGGCGAATTTCTTGTGGGTGGCGGCGATCTTGTCGAAGATCTCCAGGACCACCGGCTGCAGCGCCTGTTCCATGGCCGACAGCGACAGGCCGCCCTCGTCGTCCTCTTCCTCATCACCGGGAACCGCCGGTTCCGGCTCCTCCTCGGTGGTTTCCGCAGCCTCCAGCGCTGCCCCGTCCGGGGCGGGCGTGACCGTGACATCGCCGGGCCCGGCGCCATAGGTGGCGTCGAGGTCGATGACGTCGCGCAGCAGGATTTTGCCGACGAGCAATTCGTCGCGCCAGCCGATCATCGCCTGGAAGGTCAGGGGGCTTTCGCACAGCCCCCCGATCATGGTCTCGCGGCCGGCCTCGATGCGCTTGGCGATGGCAATTTCGCCCTCGCGCGAGAGCAGTTCGACCGAGCCCATCTCGCGCAGATACATGCGCACCGGATCGTCCGTCCGGTCCAGTTCCTCGCCGCCGGTGCCGGCGCGGGGGGCCTCTTCCTCGTCCTCCTTGGCGACGGCGGCGGGCTCTTCCGCTTCCTCGCCATCGACCACGTTCACGCCCATCTCGGAGAGCATCGCCATGATGTCTTCGATCTGTTCGGAGGACACCTGGTCCTGGGGCAGGGCCGCGTTGATCTCGTCATAGGTGACGTAGCCGCGCTCCTTGGCCCGGGCGATCATCCGCTTGACCGCCAGCCCGGCCGTGTCGAGCAGGGGCCCGTCGGCCGCTTCTTCCCGGGTCTCTTCGCTTGCGGTCGCGTCTGCGTTCTTGGTCGCCATGCTCTCGCCTCTGGGGCGCTCTGCCGCCCCGTTCAATGTCACCGAAACCCGCTCGTACACCCGACCCGGCTATGCATCCGCCATGCCGTGGCGGCCCATTTCGGGAGCCCGGCGCAACGCCCAAAACCGGACCTCAAGCATCAGGCAGGGCCTGTGCCTCGATCCGGGTCAACTCCTCTTCGATCCGCTTCACCCGGGCGAACAGCCCCGGATCGGCAGGATCCGCATAATAGGCCAGCTTGGCACTCTCCAGATCGCGGGCGAGAACCGTCTGGCGCCTGAGACATTCCAGGGCATGCCGCCAGCCCCGCTCCGCCACGGCCAGATCGACCTCCGCACGCACAAAGGACTGGATGCCAAGCCGATGGCGATCCTTTTCCAGTCGATCGACCCAATTTGAGAAGCCCTTTGCGGCTAAGTGGTCTTTCAGGCGCCCGCTGTCAAGATCCGGCACGTCCATCGAGGCCTGCAAAAGCGCATGACGCAGCTGGTCCAGTTCGGGATCCTGCAGTTCGAGGTCGACCACCTCGCCTTCCAGCCGGGCGATCAGCGGCGGGTGACGAATCAGGATCAGCAACAGCAGCAGCTCATTCACCGCGCCGGCCGACGCCGTGCCGGCCGCCCGCTCGCGCCGGACCAGCCGGCTGCGCGCCTCGACCCGGCCGGCGACGAAGCGGTCCTCGGGAAGAGTCCCGGCCCACGGCCCGCGCGGTCCCCGCGGCCGGGCGGCCACGGCCGCCGGTGGCGGCGGGGCGAACAGGATGCGGCGGCGGCCGTTCAGATCCTGGCGGTAATGGGCCTGGACCCGGGGGTCTGCGATCTGGCGCAGGACCTGGCCCAGGCGCTCCTCGAAGGCGGCCCGCCGCTCGGGCGT
>JAJFJE010000139.1 GCA_021774355.1 Alphaproteobacteria bacterium | reverse complement strand
ATCGCCTTCATGGTCGCGGCATAGCTCTCGTCGCCCAGCCACTTGGCCACGGTGGGCACCGAGGCGGCGAGCACGGTGCCGATCAGCAGGAACAGTTCGCGCACCCCGGCGACCCGGGTGCGCTCGGAGAAATCCTTGGTCAGTTCGGCGCCCCAGGCGGCATAGGGCACGATCACCATGGTCCAACTGGCGTAAAGCACCACCGTCCAGACCAGGAAATAGGTCGGGGTGACCGGCGGTCGGGGCAGGAAGACGAAATAGACCGCGATCACCAGCAGGATGGTGCCGGCCAGCAGCCACGGCCGTCGCCGTCCCCAGCGAGTATGGATGCGGTCCGACAGCATGCCGAGAGTCGGATCGAAAAAGCCGTCGGCGACCCGCACCAGCAGAAGGGTCAGGCCCACCACCTCGGGATGCAGGCCCATATCCGTGGTGTAGAACGGGACAAGGAACAGCAGCAGGGGCACGCCCACCGCCGTCAATGACAGGGCGGGTAGGCCATAGCTCCAGATTTGGGCAGGTGGGAGGCGGTGGGTCTTTTCAACCACGCGACAGAACGGTTTGCATAACGTCGATGGAGCCGGTTCTGAAGCCTGCCTCACAATAAGACAAGTAATAATTCCACAGGCGGCGGAAGCGTTCGTCGAAGCCGAGCGGCTCGATCGTCGCCCAGCGATCGCTGAAACACTGCCGCCAGCGGTCCACGGTGACGGCGTAATCCTGACCGAAACACACGGTTGCGCCTTGTTTCAGGCCGGCCTGCGACGCCCGGGCGGCGAACACTGAAGGCGAGGGCAGCATGCCGCCTGGAAAGACGTAGCGCTGGATGAAGTCGACGCCCCGGCGATAGGTTTCGAAATAGCGGTCGTCGATGGTGATCACCTGGAGGCCGGCCAGGCCGCCCGGCTTGAGGACGGCGGCCAGCTTGTCGAAGAACACCGGCCAGTAGCGTTCGCCGACCGCTTCGAACATCTCGATCGAGGCCACCTTGTCGAACTGGCCGCCGACATCGCGATAGTCCTGCAGACGGATATCGACCTTCTCCGCCAGGCCGGCCGCGAAAATGCGCTGCCGGGCATAGGCATATTGCTGTTCGGAAATGGTCACGGCGGTCACCCGGCACCCCCGGGTGCGGGCGACATGCTCGGCAAAGCCGCCCCAGCCGCAGCCGATCTCAAGCAGGTGGTCGTCCGGCGCCAGGGCGATGGTGTTCGCCAGATGATCGAATTTGCGGGCCTGGGCGGGCATCAGGGCCTCGTCCGGCTGCGCGAACATGGCTGCCGAATAGGTCATGCCGGGATCGAGCCATGCGGCATAGAACGGATTGCCGAGGTCGTAGTGAAAGGCGATGTTGCGCCGGCTGCCGCGCCGCGAATTGCCGCGCAGGGCGTGGCCGAGGCGCCGCGCCGCCTGGATCCACGGCTGGCCGGCCATGACATTTTCGATGAACTGGTCGTTGCGGTTGGCCAGGGCCAGGAGGCCGCTCAGGTCGCCGGTCGACCAGTCGCCGTCGAGATAGCTCTCGGCGAATCCCAGGCCGCCCTGGGTCACAAGGCGCCGTGCCATGCGCTGATTATGCACCGTCAGTTCTGCCGTCGCGCCCGCCTGGCGGCCGTCCAGGCGCACCGTGCCCACGCCATCGACATGAACGATCAGGTGGCCATATTCCAGGTGCCGGCCGAGAAAGAGCACCAGCCGCATGGCCCGCCTCATCCCGGGAAGCGTCGCGGCCGCCGCCGCGGTCAGGCCCAGGCGCTGCGGCGGCGTGCTCGTCAGACTCATCATTCGGCTCCAGTTGGCGGGCGGGCCAAGCCCGCCGGGCTGGCGGGCTCCGGCTTGCTGTGCAGGGGCGCACCCTTCAGCCACAGGCGCAGGGCCTGCCAATGGATGGCCGCCACGACCTTGAGGGTCATCAGCGGGTGGCGCAGGACCGCCAAGGCGAGGCTGGCGGTGGCCGCCGGCTGGGCCGTGCCGGACAGGCTGGCGGTCAGCAGGGGGCCGTCGCCATCGTCCTCGTCGATCTGCAGGCGCAGCCGCCGGCCAGGCTCGGCCAGGCGGAACCGATAGTGCCCGGCCATGCCGATAAACGGCGAGACGTGGAAGCATTTTTCGGCGCTCTGCAGGATCGTGCCGTGGTCGTCCGCCAGGGCCGGCAGGACATAGGCGTGCTGCTCGCCGAAGGTGTTCCTGACCTCGTGGATGACGGCGTAGAGCCGCCCGGCGGCCGTCCAGCAGTAATAGACGCTGAGCGGGTTGAAGACGTAGCCCCACAGGCGGGGAAAGCACAGCAATGCGATCCGCCCCGGGTGCCGGTCGAGGCCGGCTTCGGCAAGCCGGGCCTCGGCCCAGGGGCGCAGGGCGGTGCCGTCGCGCGGCCCATGATCGCGGTTCCAGATGCTCAGCACCGCCCGGCGGTCATGCCCCAGCAGGCGGCTGATCCGCGGCAATTCGGCCAGGCGATCGATATCGACCAGCAGGCTGAACACCCGGTAGCGGAACTGGTGATGGAACGGCCGCAGACGGGCATGAAACACGGTGCAACGGTACAGAGTGGCGGGGCCACGGGTCATTCCGCTGCCGCCACGGTCGCCGGCACGGCCCGGTCGAGCCCGGCAAGGATGGCCCGGGCGATGGCCTGTCCGGCGGCCAGGCCGTCCTCGTGAAAGCCGTTGCCGCAATAGGCCCCGCCGAACCACAGGCCGCGCCGGCCCTGCAGGCCGGCGAGGCGGCCCTGGGCCTCCAGCGCCGGACGGTCGAACATGGGATGGTGGTAGCTGCAGGCGAAAAAGGTCTTGGCCGGATCGGGCGGGACATGGGGGTTCAACGACACGAACAGGGGCTTGGCCGGGTCGATGTTCTGCAGCCGGTTCATCCAATAGGTCAGGGTGACTGCCGAGCCCTCGCTCCCGGCCGCACTCAGATAGTTCCATGACGACCAGACCCCTCGCCGGCGGGGCATCAGCCGGCTGTCCCGGTGCAGCACGGCGTGGTTTTCCGCATAGCGAAAGGCGCCAAGCACCGCGCGTTCCGCCGGGCTGGGGGCGGCGATCATGGCCAGCGCCTCGTCCGCATGGGTGGCCACGATCACCTGGTCGAACCGCGCCCGGTGGCCGCCGGCCTCGACCACGGTGACGCCGTCGGCCTCGGCCACCAGGGCCGCGACGGCGCGGCCGCTGCGGATCCGACCGGTGAAATAGCCCGCCAGCCGGGTGACATAGGTGCTGCTGCCGCCCCTGACGGTGCGCCATTGGTGGCGGTCCTCCAGGCCTTTCAGCAGGGCGTGGTTGCGGAAGAAGCGGACAAAGCTCTCGGCCGGGAAAGCCATCATGTCGGCGACCGGCGTGGACCAGATCGCCGCCCCCATGGGCAGCAGATAGTCGCGGCGGAAGGCCGTGCCGTAGCCGGCGGCATAGCCGCCCAGGCTGCGCCCGGCCAGGCGCCCGGCGTCGAGGTCGCGCACCGCCGCCCGGTTGAACCGCAGGATGTCGGCAAGCATGCCCAGGAACGGCGGGCTCAACAGGTTGCGCCTCTGCGCGAACACGGTGGCCAGGCTGTCGCCGCCCCATTCCACGGCGCCGCCCCGGGCGCTGACCGCAAAGCTCATGCGGGACGGCGCGGTGGCGATGCCGAGTTCGGCAAACAGGGCGGTCAAGCGGGGATAATTGATCTCGTTATAGACAATGAAGCCGGTATCGACCGGGATCGCCGTGCCGTCATAGTCGACCGCGACGGTCTGGGAATGCCCGCCCAGGCGCGGCGCCTTCTCGTACAGGGTCAGGTCCGCCCGATGGCGCAGGGCATAGGCGGCACCCAGGCCGGTAATGCCCGTGCCGATGACCGCGATGCGGGGCCGCCGGGTCATGCCGCGGCTGTCTTGTTCGCCGGATCGGCGTCGCGGCACAAATCGTCGCGCGGCCGGGCCGGGGCGGGGGCGGGGGTCATCATGTTCGAGCACTCTCTGACGGCAGCGGATATGGCAGCTATACGCGGGCCGGGGCCGGGCGGATTTGTCGCGCGTCGGCAAGCCGGCCGTGGCGGGAACCGGACGGGGTTGCGCGGGCTGTTTTCGCGAGCCTTGCTTTTGCCGCCGCCGGGGGGTCGACTGCGCGGCTTGTCCCCATCGCGTTCGAGGAGAGAGCCATGCCGGAGATCATCAGCGGGGCGGCGCTGCCGCTAGCGACCCTGTTCTATGCCAGCCTCAATGCGATATTGACGATCGTCCTGGCCTGGCGGGTCGGGGTGGTGCGCATGCGCAACAACGTCGCCTTCGGCGATGGCGGTTGCGAGCCGCTGCAGCGGGCCATCCGGGCCCATGGCAATAATACCGAATATGTCCCGCTGGCCCTGATCCTGCTCGCCCTGGTGGAAATGGTCGGGGCGCCGGCCATGCTGGTCCATGGCCTGGGCGCCGTCCTGTTTGCCGGCCGGGTGCTGCACGCGGTCGGCCTGTCGGCCACCACTGGACCGAACCCGCCCAGGGCAGTCGGAATTCTGCTGACCTGGGCGGCGATCCTGGTGTCGGCGGGCTATGGGCTGTACGCCGCCATCAGCCACTGACCGCCTTGGCATAGAGTTCGCCGCCCTGGGCGCGGAAGGCCCGGGCCTTGTCCGCCATGCCCTGGTCGGCATAGGCCTTCAGCTCCTGGGTGATTTTCATCGAGCAGAATTTCGGCCCGCACATCGAGCAGAAATGGGCGGTCTTGGCGCCGTCGGCGGGCAGGGTCTCGTCATGGAAGGCGGCCGCCGTTTCCGGGTCCAGGGACAGGTTGAACTGGTCCCGCCAGCGGAACGCGAAACGGGCCCGGCTGACCGCATCGTCGCGCAGCCGGGCGGCCGGATGGCCCTTGGCCAGGTCGGCAGCATGGGCGGCGATCTTGTAGGTGATGACCCCGGTCTTGACGTCGTCCCGGTCGGGCAGGCCAAGATGTTCCTTGGGCGTCACGTAACAGAGCATGGCGGTGCCGTACCAGCCGATCATGGCGGCGCCGATGCCGCTGGTGATGTGGTCATATCCCGGCGCAATGTCGGTGGTCAGCGGCCCCAGCGTGTAGAACGGGGCCTCGCCGCAGACGGCCAGCTGCTTGTCCATATTGACCTTGATCTTGTGCATCGGGACATGGCCCGGGCCTTCGATCATGGTCTGGACGTCATGGGCCCAGGCGTCGCGGGTCAATTCGCCGAGCGTCTCGAGCTCGGCAAACTGGGCGGCATCATTGGCGTCGGCGATCGAGCCCGGGCGCAGCCCGTCGCCCAGGGAGAAGCTGACGTCGTAGCGGCGCAGGATGGCGCAAAGCTCGGCGAAATTGTCGTAGAGGAAGTTCTCGCGGTGGTGGGCAAGGCACCATTTGGCAAGAATCGAGCCGCCGCGCGAGACGATGCCGGTGACCCGGCCGGCGGTCAGGGGGATGTGGGCGAGCCTGACCCCGGCATGGATGGTCATGTAGTCGACCCCCTGTTCGGCCTGCTCGATCACCGTGTCGCGGAAGATCTCCCAGGTCAGCGCCTCGGCCCGGCCGCCGACCTTCTCCAGGGCCTGGTAGATCGGCACGGTGCCGATCGGGACCGGCGAATTACGGATGATCCACTCCCGGGTCTCGTGAATATTGGCCCCGGTCGACAGGTCCATCACGGTGTCGGCGCCCCAGCGGGTCGCCCAGATCATTTTTTCGACTTCATCCTCGATCGACGAGGCGACGGCCGAGTTGCCGATATTGGCGTTGATCTTCACCAGAAAGTTCCGGCCGATGATCATCGGCTCGGCTTCCGGGTGGTTGATGTTGGCCGGAATAATGGCGCGGCCGCGGGCAATTTCGTCGCGGACGAATTCAGCGGTGATGCGTTCGGGGATCGCCGCCCCGAAGGCCTCGCCGTCGCTGTGGCCGAGGGCGGCCTGGCGGCCCAGATTCTCGCGGATCGCGACATATTCCATTTCCGGGGTGATCAGGCCCCGGCGGGCGGCGGCGAGCTGGGTCGGCGCGCCGTCCGGGCGGCACCAGGCGGCGCGCAAAGGCGCCAGGCCGGCGCGCAGGTCGATGGCGGCCTGGGGATCGGTATAGGGGCCGGAGGCATCGTAAACCCGCAGCACGGGCTCCGCGGGATCGCTCACGGCGATTTCCCGCAGGGCCACGCGCAGGTCCGGATAGAGCGTGCCGGCGACATGGATCTTGCGCGAAGCGGGCAGGGGGCCGATCGACAGGGCGGCGGTTTGGGCGGTGACGGCGTCAGGCATGGCGACCTCCTTGCGGGAGATCCGGGGCCGACGCCAGGCGGCAAGAGGGTGCTGTCGTCGCACCAATTCGCTTCCTACGCCGGCATGACCCGGATCAGGTTCGGAGGGTTTCCACGTAGCCGATGACATCGGCCCGGCGGGTGGTGTCTCAGCCCCCTAGCAGGGCTCCCCTGGAATGGTCAGACCGTGCCGCCTTGGGCCGGGCCTGTCAATGGCTGCCGGCAGCCGCGGCATCGCATGACTGGCCGCCAGGGGCGGCATCGCATGACTGGCCGCCAGGGGCGGCAAAATGCAACGTGCTTTGCGCCAGATCATGAGCGGCAGCGGCCGCGACGCTAGAGTCGCCCGGAGGAGAGCGGCGATGTCATCACCCTATCAGGTCAAACGCCTCACCGAGGACCAGGTGGATCTCGCCTATGTGCTGGCGCATTCGGTCATGCCGAAGCTCGAACTGGACAGCTGGCGGGCCTATTGCCGCGGCGTCGGGACCCGGGGGGACGGCACCGCCGATCCGGAAGAGGTGATCGTTGCCGCCAATCCCGCCGGCCATCTCCAGGGCCTGGCAATCTGCGCCGCGGTGGCCGATCCGGTTCACCATCGGGTGCTGGATGTCTCGACCTTCGTGGTTGCCAGTGCCAGCGACGATGTCGGCGTGGCGGCCGAGGTGTTGGCCGAACTGCGCCGGGTTGCCGCCACCCGGAACTGCCGCGGCGTGCGGATCTGGAACTGGGGCCAGGATCATTGGAGCCGGATACTGGGTGGCTTCGAGCCGCGCGGCACCGACGGGGTGCTGGCGGTCGAGCCGTCGTTCCGCCTGCCGATATAGCGGCGCAGGGAGGGGCCGTGGCGGGCCGCCGCCCGGCGGCCTTACTCGCTCTTGCAGCTCAGCACATAGCCGACGCCACGCACCGCCTTGACCAGGGCGGGCCGTCCGGGGTCGTGTTCGATCTTTTTGCGCAGCCTGGCGATCTGCGCATCGATGGTGCGGTCGAACGCCTCGAGGCTGCGGCCACGGGTCATGTCCATCAGGCTGTCCCGGGAAAACACCCGGCCGGGATGCCGCGCCAGGACGCTCAGTATTTCGAATTCGCCGGTGGTCAAGGGGACTTCGGTGCCGTCTGCCCGCAGCAACTGGCGCCGCCCGAGATCCAGCGTCCAGCCGTCGAAGCGCAGCACGTCGTTCGCTGCGGCCGCCGGCCGCGGCGCCGCCGGGCGCCGTCGCAGCACGGTTCGCAGACGGGCCAGCACCTCGCGGAGGTGGAACGGCTTCGCGATGTAGTCGTCGGCCCCCAGTTCGAGCCCGACGACCCGGTCGACGACATCGTCCCGTCCGGTCAGCATGATGATCGGCAGGTCCGAGTGGGCGCGGATTTCCCGTGCCAGGGTCAGGCCGTCCTCGCCGCCCGGCAGCACCAGATCGAGCAGGACGATGTCGACCGGTCCGGCGCCCAGGCACCGGCGCATGGCCCCGCCATCCGCGACCGCCGTGATCCGGTAGCCCTCGTCCTCGAAATAGCGGACGAGCAATTGCCGGATCCGGGGGTCGTCGTCGACCAGCAGGATATGTTCGTTTTGCCTGATGTCGTCAACCATGGGTCCGGATCAACGCGCCCGCCCGGGGCGCTGGTACAAACTGTTACAATTCTGGACCAAAATTAACACCGGCATCGTTCCGGCGTCACTTGAGATGGCTCAACTCCCCCTGTCAATTCTGTTCCAGGGGGATCCCCATGTATCTCGAATCCGCCACGCGCCAGGCCGATCTGCGCGACGCGCCGCCGGCCCAAGCTCCGAGCCTGGAAGGGCTGTTCGGGCGTCTGCCGCTGGAAACCGTGGACAGCGGCGCGGCCCTGTTCTGGGAAGGCGATCCGGCGACCCATGTCTTTGCGGTGGTCGAGGGCGTGCTGCGCATCTTCAAGATCCTGAGCGACGGCCGCCGGGTCATCACCGGATTCATCTATCCGGGCGAACTGGTGGGGATTTCGCTGAAGGACCGTTATCTCTACTCGGCCGAGGCGGTGGTGCCGGCC
>JAJFJE010000138.1 GCA_021774355.1 Alphaproteobacteria bacterium | reverse complement strand
GAGCAGCTGGTGCTCGACCCGTTCAATGGCGGCCGCCCCCTGGACAGCCTGGAGCTGGAACGCCTGGCCAAGCAGTTCGGCGGCCCCGACCAGGAACTGACCCCGGCCCTGACCCGGGACGTCGGCAAACGCGATATCCTTCTGCGTCTGCAGAACAATCTGAAGGCCCGCGCCATGGCCGACGGCGAGCTGGAGCGGGCCTCCGCCCTGGTGCGCGACATGTTGCGGGTGGCCCCCACCCAGGGCGGGCTGTGGCTCGAATATGGCCAGCTCGAGGCCCGCCTCGGCCATCTTGCCTCGGCCGCCCGGGGCCTGGAAAATTGCCTCGAACATTCGCTCGACGGCTTCCTGACCATCGAGGCCCAACGTTTGCTGGACAGTCTGCGCCGGCGCCTGAACTGAGGACGGATGCCATGAGCCTAGCCGTCGCGATCCAGATGGATCCGATCGAAGCCGTCGATATCGCCGTCGACTCGACTTTTCGCCTGGCCCTGGAAGCCAAGGCCCGGGGCCATCGCCTGTGCTACTACCTGCCCCGGGCGCTGGCCCTGAAGGGCGGCCGGCTGGTGGCCGTGGCCCGGACCCTCGATGTCCGGCCGGTCAAGGGCGACCATTTCGCCGCCGGCCCGCTGGTCGAGATCGACCTGGCCGACCAGGACGTGGTGCTGATGCGCCAGGATCCGCCCTTCGACATGGCCTATATCACGGCGACCCACCTGCTGGAGCACGTTCACCCGCGGACTTTGGTGGTCAATGATCCGGCCCACGTCCGCAATGCGCCGGAAAAGCTGTTCGTCACCCGCTTTCCCGACCTGATGCCGCCAACCCTGATCACCTCGCGCCGCGATGCCATCGACGCCTTCCGGGCCGAACACGGCGATATCATCGTCAAGCCGCTCTATGGCAATGGCGGCTCGGGGGTTTTCCACCTCAAGCCCGACGACGAAAATCTGGGGGCCCTGGTCGAGACCTTCACCCAGCTCTATCGCGAACCGATCATCGTCCAGCGCTACCTGCCCGAGGTCCGCCAGGGCGACAAGCGCATCGTCCTGGTGGAAGGGCGCCCGGTGGGCGCGGTCAACCGGGTGCCGGCGGCGGGCGAGGCGCGCTCGAACCTCCATGTCGGGGGCACCGCGGTGCCCAGCACCCTGACCCCGCGTGAGCAGCAGATCTGCGCGGCCATCGGCCCGAGCCTGGCCGAACGGGGCTTCACCTTCGTCGGCATCGACGTCATCGGCGACTATCTGACCGAAATCAACGTCACCAGCCCGACCGGCATCCAGCAGATCGAAGCCTTCGACGGGACCAATGTGGCGGCGCTGATCTGGGACGCCATCGAGGCCCGCCGCGCGGCCGGCGTGTGATGCCGGCCGCGGCCACGCGCAGGCGGGACAGGATCGCCGGGATGGTATAGTGTCCCGCCGCTGGGTCTCGGGGGGTATCGAGGGGTCATGTCCACGGAAGTTCTATCGCTCGGATTTCAGATCGCCAGCTGGTCGGTCCTGCCCTTCTGGGCGATGCTGATCCTGATGCCGGACTGGGAGGCGGGGAGCCGCCTGGTCGCCGGGGCCATCTTGCCGGCGCTGTTGGCCGCCGCCTATCTGGTGTTGCTGGCCGCCGGCGCGGGCGCCGCCTTCCTGGCCGTCGAGGTGCAGGATGCCGACCTGTTCTCCCTGGCCGATCTCAGCGCCCTGTTCCAGGTTCCCGTGGTCGCCCTGGCCGGCTGGCTGCATTATCTCGCCTTCGACCTGTTTGTCGGCGCCTGGATTGCCCGGGACAGCCGGCGCATGCATCTGTCCCTGCTGCTGCTGGCCCCGGTGCTGCTGCTGACCCTGGTGCTGGGCCCGGTCGGGCTGCTGTTCTATATCCTGCTGCGCTTCATGCTCGCCGGTCGCCTGGCGGCGGACTGACAGGCCGATCTCCGGTTGTGCCGGGCGGTGGTTTTTCCTAGTCTGTGCACGGGCGCGGACGGGGACAAGGCATGGTCGTGAGGGTCCGGACGGTGGCCTTCGAAGGGGTCGAGGTCGTCCCCGTCGAGGTCGAGGTGTCGCTCGCCAGCGGCCTGCCCAGCTTCACCATCGTCGGCCTGCCCGACAAGGCGGTGGCGGAAAGCCGCGAACGGGTGCGTGCTGCGCTGGGCGCCATCGGCCTGGGCCTGCCGCCCAAGCGCATCACGGTCAATCTGGCCCCGGCCGACCTGCCCAAGGAAGGCAGCCATTTCGACCTGCCCATCGCGCTCGGCCTGATGACCGCGCTGGGGGTCGTGCCGCTGGAGGATAGCGAGCGCTACCTGGCACTCGGTGAATTGTCCCTGGATGGCCGGCTCAACCCGGTCAATGGCGTGTTGAACGCCGCGGTGGCCGCCGCCGCCGCCGGTCGCGGCCTGATCTGCCCGGAGGCCTGCGGCGCCGAGGCGGCCTGGGTCGGCGGCATCGCCGTTCTGGCGCCGCTGTCCCTGGTCGCCCTGGTCAATCACCTCAAGGGTACCCAGATCCTGGCGCCGCCCCGTCCGCGGCCGGTGCCGCCCCTGGGCCCGCAGCCCGATCTCGCCGAGGTTCGCGGCCAGGAAAGTGCCAAGCGTGCCCTGGAGATCGCCGCAGCGGGCGGCCACCACCTGCTGATGATCGGGCCGCCCGGTTCGGGCAAGTCGATGCTGGCAGCGCGCCTGCCCGGCCTGCTGCCGCCGCTGACCCCGCGCGAGGCACTGGAGGTCAGCCTGATCCAATCGGTCGCCGGCCTGCTCAAGGACGGCGCGATCAGCCGCGCCCGGCCGTTCCGCAATCCCCATCATTCGGCGTCCATGGCGGCCCTTGTCGGCGGCGGCCACCGGGCCCGCCCTGGGGAGGTCAGCCTGGCCCATCGCGGCGTGCTGTTCCTTGACGAACTGGCCGAATTCCAGCGCGGTGTGCTCGACGCCCTGCGCCAGCCGATCGAACTGGGCCGGGCGGTGGTCGCCCGGGCCAATGCCCATGTCTCCTACCCTGCCCGGTTCCAACTGGTCGCCGCCATGAATCCGTGCCGCTGCGGCCACCTGGCCGATGCCGGCCTGGCCTGTGCCCGGGCGCCGCGCTGTGCCGTCGACTATCAGGCCCGGCTGTCCGGACCCCTGCTCGACCGCTTCGACCTGACGGTCGAAGTGGCGGCGGTGCCGGCCCGCGACCTGGGCCGGCCGAGTACCGCCGAGCCCTCGGCCGGGGTGGCCGCCCGGGTCGCCGCCGCCCGCGCCGTCCAAGTGGCCCGGCTGGGCGCCCTGGGGCCCCGCGCCGAGGGCCTGCACTGCAATGCCGAGGCCGATGGCGCCGTGCTCGAAGCCATCGCCCCGCTCGACCCGGCCGGCCGCGCTTTGCTGGCCGAGGCGGCGGAACGGCTGCGCCTGTCGGCCCGCCGCTTTCACCGCGTGCTGCGGGTTGCCCGGACCATCGCGGACCTGGCCGGCGCGCCCAGCCTGTCCCGCGTTCACCTGGCCGAGGCCCTGAGCTTCCGCCACACCGAACCGGTGGCGTGAGGCCCCGGGAAACGCCCTAATTCTAGGCTAATTGTGCCATTGCAGTGTCACCCGGTCGCGTCGGCGAAGCAGCGGGTCCGAGCATGAAATGGCCAGTATTGACCGAAGGCCAGGTGGCGGGAGGGGCCGCGGTGCGGCAGGCCCTGGAACGGTCCGGGGCCCTGCTGCTGGTGTTGCCTGCCGCCGCGGCCGCGGCCCTTGCCGACCTCAAAACCCGTTCGCTGGCCCTGTTCGAGGCCGCGGCGGCCGCCAAGGCCGGCTTCTGCGACCCGGAAACCCTGACCGGCTATCGCCGGGTCGGCATCGAATATTCCCGCGTGCCGGAGCGCCCGGACCTGATGGAGTCCCTGTCCTATTGCGCCCTTTACCGCCGCCGCCTGCAGGCCCGGGCCGAGGGCGCCGTGCACCAGGCCTGGCTCGCCGCCGCGGCCACGGCGGCCGCCCGGATCGACCCCTTGCTCTGCGCGGTCATGGCCGGCCTTGCCGCGGGCTATGGCCGGCCATGGCCGGCGGATGACGGGGCCAGCCCCTTTGCCCTGGCCTCGATCCTGCAGGTCAATCATTACACCCGGCGGCTGATGACCCGGGCGCTGCTGCAGGACAGCCACGAGGACGGCAACCTGCTGACCATGCTGAGCGCCGATGGCCCGGGGCTTGAGGTCGCGGCACCGGCGGGCGGCTTCGTCCCGGTGACGCCGCCCGCCGGCCAGATCTTGGTGTTTCCCGGCCAGATCGTCGAGTTGCTGACCGGGGGGGCGATCCGTGCGCTGCATCACCGGGTCGCCCGCGATCCCGCAATCGACCGCCGCCATTCGGTCATGTATTTCGGCAATCCCGCGCCGGGCGTCCGTCTGACCCCGTGGCGCGGCCCCGCGGGGCTCGAATTATCCGCCATGGCCTGGGCCAATCCCCGACGCTATGGCCTGCCCCTGATCCGCAGCGATCTCGAGCTGTAGTGGCGGCCCGCGGCGTGCCAATGCCCTCGACGGCGGCGGCCGGCCGCGCCACCATCGGGCCATGCGATTCGGAATGCCTGGGCAATGAGCGAAGCGGCGCCGGCCGGCGGCCAGTGGCGTGCCCTGCTTTGCGACCGTCGCATCCTGGTCATGCTGGCGCTCGGCTTCGCCGCCGGCATGCCCAATCTGCTGATCTTCGATACCCTGTCGGCCTGGTTGCGGGACGAGGGCGTATCGCTGTCGGTGATCGGCTTCTTCAGCCTGGCGACGCTCGCCTATTCGGCGAAATTCCTGTGGGCGCCCCTGGTCGACCGCACCGCCATACCCGGCCTCACCCGGCTGGTCGGGCATCGCCGCTCCTGGATGCTGGTGGCCCAGGCCGTGGTCATGCTGGGGCTGGTCCTGATCGCCGGGCGGAGCCCCAGCGACAGTCTCGCGGTGACGGCCGCCTTCGCCGTCCTGGTCGGCTTTGCCGGGGCCACCCAGGACATCGTGATCGATGCCTGGCGCATCGAGGCGGCGGAAGAACGGCGCCAGGGCGCCATGGCTGCCGCCTATCAATGGGGCTATCGCATTGCCGGCCTGACGGCCGGCGGCGCCGCCCTTTATCTGGCCCAGGCGCTGAGCTGGAACAGCTCCTACCTGATCATGGCGGGGCTGATGCTGGTCGGCGCGGCCGGGGTGCTGGCGGCCCCGCCCGAAGCGGCCCGAGTCCGGCCGGCCCGGCCGCCGCGTCCGGCCGGTGCAGCCGGCGGAAGCCCCTGGGAGCTTGGCGAATGGCTCGCCCGGGCGGTCCTGCTGCTGGTCGCCGGGGTGCTGAGCGGCGCCGGCCTGAGCGGCGATCCCGCCCCCCTGGTCCTGGCCGGACACCTGGCCGGCACAAGCGATGGCTTTGGCCTGGCACCGCTGTGGACCGTGCCGCCCTGGGGGATCACCCTTCAGATCGGCGCGGTGCTGAGCGGCCTTGCCCTGATCGCCCTGGCCTGCTCGCCGGTGCCGGGACTGGCCACCCGCCCTGGGCGGATCCTGGCCGATGCCTTCGGGGCCCCTCTGGTCCTGTTCTTTCAGCGCTATGGCCGGCTGGCGGGTCCGATCCTGGCGTTGATCTGCGTCTATCGCCTGTCCGACTTCGTGCTCAACATCATGAACCCGTTCTACCTGGATCTGGGATTCTCCAAGACCGAGGTGGCCGAGGTGCGCAAGCTGTTCGGCCTGATCATGACCATGGCGGGGGTGGCGGCCGGGGGCTATGCGGTGATGCGCTGGGGCGTCCTCAAGGCGCTCCTGGCGGGCGCTTTCGCCGGCCCGGTCAGCAACCTCCTCTATGCCTGGCTGGCCCTGCAGGGGCCCAGCCTGCAGGCCCTGTTCATCGCCATCGGGATCGACAACGTGGCCTCGGGCTTTGCCGGGACCTGCCTGATCGCCTATATGTCCGGGCTGACCTCGGCCGGCTTCACGGCGACCCAATATGCCCTGTTCTCCTCGCTCTATGCCCTGCCCGGCAAGCTCATCGCCTCGCAATCGGGGCGCCTGGTCGAGGGGGTGGCCCGGAATGCCGGCGAGGGCGGGATGTTCGGCGGCCTGCTGCCCCTGTTCGACGGCCTTCCCGCCGGCGCCTTCGCCACCGGGGCCGCCAAGGCCGGAACCTCGGCGACTGCCTTGGCGGCAGGTTATTTTGCCTTCTTTCTCTATTCCGTCATGATCGGCGTGCTAGCCATAGGATTGTGTCTGGTGGTGGTTCGTCGTCAGGGCGCGATCCGGCGAAAAAGCGCCGGCGCGGTTTGACCGGGGGCCATCCGGCAGGCTATTGTCACAAAGTGTCAACCACGATATCGGAAGTCGGGTATTGTGGGCCGGGTGCCGCTCCGGAAAGGCCAGGTGTCCGATGCTGGTGGATCGCAGATCACGGTATCGGACGATGGTGGACGGTGTGGCACTCGTCGACCGGGTGGCTCGGCCAAGGCGACTATTCCGTTAGGGCAGCGAACAGGGCAATCCGTGGCATTGCAGACCGCCAAAACCGAAGACCCGCACGCAGAATTGCGTGCCCGTCTGGACAACAGCCAACTGGAAGTTCGGCTGGCGCGCAGCGACGCCGAACTGGCCGCCGCGCAGGCTCTTCGTTACCGGATCTTCTATGACGAGATGGGCGCCCAGCCGACGCCGGAGATGCGCGCCACCGGCCGCGACTACGACAAATTCGACGGGCTGTGCGACCATCTTCTGGCCTTCGACTGGTCGAAGCCCGGTGACGCGCCTGTGGTCGGGACCTACCGCCTGCTGCGCGAGGATGTCGCCCGGCGCCATGGCGGCTTCTATTCAGCCAGCGAATTCGACTTGTCGGTCCTGGAGCGCAACCGCCGCCCGGACGACAATTTCCTGGAGCTCGGCCGGTCCTGCGTCGATGTGGAATATCGCACCAACAGCGTCATCAATCACCTGTGGCGGGCCATTTCCGGCTACATACTGGAACACCGCATCTCGCTGATGTTCGGCTGCGCCAGCCTGCCTGGGGTCGACCCCGATCAGCTCGCCTTGCCGCTCAGCTATCTCTACCATCGTCACCTGGCGTCGCCGGAGCGGCGGGTGCGCGCCCTGCCCAACCGTCACGTCGAGATGAATCGCATGGCCGAGGATGCCTTTGTGGCGCGCGCCGGCCTGCGCAGCCTGCCGCCTTTGCTCAAGGGCTATCTGCGCCTGGGTGGCTTTATCGGCGACGGCGCCGTGATCGACCCGGAATTCCAGACCACCGACTGCTTCATCATGGTGCCCTGCAACGCCATCACCAATCGCTACGTCGCCCATTACCAGGGCGAGCGGTCGGACAGCTGAACGGCAGGCTTGTTCGCAAGCAGACGCCCCCGGGTCAGCGGACCCGGCAGCCGGTGACAAGCACCGATCGCCCTTCGGGCCGATGACACCGCCATCGCAAGCAGCGCGCCGCAAGCCGGGAGGGTTCGCGGTTTCCCTGGCTGGCTTTGCCGTGCACGCAATGACGGTTGGGGTTTCGGCCGGGCGGCCTGAACGCCGGCGCCGGCGCGGGCGGCCTTGCGGCCGACGCTTCAGCCGCGGGCGGCCTTTGCCGCCTGGGCATCGATGGCATAGCCGGCCGAGCGCACCGTGCGGATCAGGTCGCGGCCGCCGAGCTCGGGCAGGGGGTGGCGCAGGCGGCGGATATGGACGTCGACCGTGCGCTGTTCGATATAGATATCGCGGCCCCAGACTGCATCCAGGATTTGTTCGCGGCTGAACACCCGGCCGGGATTTTCCAGGAAATGGCGCAGCAGGCGGAATTCGGTCGGCCCAAGATGGACCTCCCGTCCGGCACGGGTGACCCGGTGTCCGGTCAAGTCCATGGCCAGGTCGGCAAAGCTCAAGGCCTCTTCGCTGAGCGCCGGCCGGCTGCGCCGCAACACCGCCCGGATGCGGGCGATCAGCTCGCTCGGCGAAAATGGCTTGGTGACATAGTCGTCCGCCCCGGACTCCAGGCCGCGCACCCGGTCGGTTTCTTCCGAACGGGCGGTCAGCAGGATGATCGGGATGGCCCGGGTCTCGCTCTTGCGGCGCAACTGCCGGCACACCTCGATGCCCGAGATCGACGGCAGCATCCAGTCCAGGACGATCAGGTCCGGGCGCTTTTCGTCAACCAGCATCAGGGCTTCGTCGCCGTCGCCGCCCAGCCGCACCTCAAACCCCTGGGCCTCGAGATTATAGCGCAGCAACTCGGCCAGGGCCGGTTCGTCCTCGACCACCAGGATCGACGGCTTCATCGCCGCGCCGAGCGCGCCCCGGGCGGAACGCGCCTCGTCACCGCCCAGATGCTGCATCACGCATCCTTTCCGGGTGCGGACATTTCCGCCGTGACGTCCGCCTTTGGCCGCTCGCCGTCGATCCGCGCGCCGACGATCGCAAAGTGGATGGTTTCCGCCATGTTGGTTGCATGATCGCCGATCCGCTCCAGGTTCTTGGCGATGAACAGCATATGGGCGCAGGCCGTGATGGTTCGCGGATCTTCCATCATATAGGTCAGCAATTCGCGGAACACGCTATTATACAGTTCGTCCAGAGCCGGGTCGCGGGCCCACACCGAACGCGCCCGTTCCGGGTCGCGGTTGGCCAGGGCGTCGAGCACGTCCTTGATCATGGTCAGGACCATGTCGCCCATGCGCGGGATCGCATGCATCGGCTGCTGCGGTGCCGACACCCCGATGGCGATGGAACGCTTGGCGATATTTTTGGCGTAATCGCCGATCCGCTCGAGATCATTGGCCAGCCGCAGGGCGCCGACGATCATGCGCAGGTCCTGGGCCATGGGCTGGCGCAGGGCCAGCATGCGGGTCACCAGATCGGCGATTTCGCCGTCGAAGGCGTCGATCCGCTGATCGGCGACGATGGTGCGGTCGGCCAGTTGACGGTCCCGGCGGATCACCGACTGCACTGCTGCGGCCACATTGGCCTCGGCAATGCCGCCCATGCGCAGGATCTTGGTCTGCAGCGCAGCCAATTCGTCGTCAAACGCCTTTACCGTATGTGGAACATCGACCATGGCAGATTCTTCCTTGATAGGGGGTGACAGCAGGCCTGTCTCAGCCGAAGCGGCCGGTGACATAATCCTGTGTCCGCTGGTCGAGCGGGCTGGTGAAGATCTGTTCGGTCGGCCCGGCCTCGACCAGAATGCCCAGATGGAAGAAGGCGGTGCGCTGGGACACCCGCGCCGCCTGCTGCATGGAATGGGTGACGATGGCGATGGTGAAATTATCGCGCAGGTCGTCGATCAGTTCCTCGATCCGCGCAGTGGCGATGGGGTCGAGCGCGGAACAGGGCTCGTCCATCAGGATGACTTCGGGGCTGACCGCGATCGCCCGGGCGATGCACAGGCGCTGCTGCTGGCCGCCGGACAGCCCGGTGCCGGGCTGGGGCAGCCGGTCGGCCACTTCCTTCCATAACCCGGCGCGTTCCAGGCTGAACCGAACAATGTCGTCGAGATGGCTTTTCGACTCGGCCAGGCCGTGGATCCGCGGCCCGTAGGCGACATTGTCGTAAATCGACTTGGGGAACGGATTGGGCTTCTGGAACACCATCCCGACGCGCGCCCGGAGATGGACCACGTCCACCGCCGGGGAATAGATGTCTTCGCCGTCGAGCCGGATGTCGCCGACGACACGGGCCGTGGGGATGGTGTCGTTCATGCGGTTGATACAGCGCAGGAAGGTCGACTTGCCGCAACCGGACGGGCCGATCAGCGCGGTCACCTGGTTGGCGCCGACGTCGAGATCGACGTCGAACAGGGCCTGCTTGGCGCCGTACCACAGGTTGACGCCCCGGGCGGCGATTTTGACCGGACCGTCGAGCGGCATCACCACCGGCTTTGGCTGGGCTTGGTCCGTGGTCACCATGGCATCACCATTTCCGTTCGAATTTCTTGCGCAGGTAGATTGCCGTCGCGTTCATCAGCAGGAGGAACACCAGGAGGGTCAGGATCGCCGCCGACGTCCGATCGACGAAGGCCCGCTCCGGGAAGTCCGCCCACAGATAGATCTGCACCGGCAGCACGGTCGCCGGGCTGGTGAAGCCCGCCGGGACGTCGGCCACGAAGGCGACCATGCCGATCATCAGAAGGGGCGCGGTCTCGCCCAGGGCATGGGCCATGCCCAGGATGGCGCCGGTCAGCATGCCCGGCATGGACAGGGGCAGGATGTGGTGGCTGACCGTCTGGATACGCGAGGCGCCCATGCCCAGGGCGGCCTCGCGGATCGAGGGCGGCACCGCCTTGATGGCCGCCCGCCCGGCAATGATGATGATCGGCAGGGCCTGCAGCGAAAGCACGAGGCCGCCGACCAGGGGCGCCGAGCGGGGCATGCCGAACAGGTTGAGGAACAAGGCGAGGCCGAGCAGACCGAAGACGATCGACGGCACCGCCGCCAGATTGTTGATGTTGACCTCGATCAGGTCGGTCCAGCGATTCTTGGGCGCGAACTCCTCGAGATAGACCGCCGCCGCGACCCCCAGGGGGAAGGCAATGCCCAGGGTGACAACCAGGGTCAGCAGCGAGCCGACCACGGCGCCCAGCAGGCCCGCCGATTCCGGTTCCCGGCTGGCGCTGTTGACGAACAGGGCGCTGTTGAAGGTGGTATAGAGGGCGCCGTCGGCCTCGAGCTGGGCGAGCGCCTGGACCTGGAAATCCGACAGCTTGGCGTCGGGATCGCCAACCTCGATCTTGCCCTTGCGGTAGAGGTCCACGACGTCGTCGGTATAGACCGAAATGGTTACGGTCTGGCCGATCAGGGCGGGCTCGGCGAGGACCATGTCGCGCAGGTCATAGGTGGCATTGGTCGAGACCAGGCCGAGCAGATCGCGCCGCTGGCGGCGATCCTGCGCCTCGGGGAAGCGGGTCTGCAGGGCGGACAGCAGCAGGTCGCGGTAATTGGCGTCGCCGATGACCTTGGGATCGCCGGTGCCGTCGGGGTCGATCTTGGCCGGGTCCAGGGTGACGCTGATCTCGAGCTTGCTGGCCAGGAAGGCGGGCACGCCCTGTATCAGCTGGGTTCCCACCAGGAGCACCAGGAAGGCGATGGCGACGCTGACCGCGAGCAGGCCCAGAAAGCGGAAGCGGGCTTCGGCCGCGTAGCGCTTTTTCAGGCGCCGGGCGACCTGGGCACGGCGAGCGGCGCTGGCCAGGGGGGGGGCCACGTCCGGCTTTTCGGCGATATCGGTCATTCATATTGCTCCCGGTACCGCCGAACAATGCGCAGTGCGACGATGTTGAGGCACAAGGTCACCATGAAGAGAACCAGGCCCAGGGCGAACGTGGCCAGGGTTTTTGGGCTGTCGAATTCCTGGTCGCCGACCAGCAATGTTGCCACCTGGACCGTTACCGTCGTGACCGCGGAAAAGGGATTGGCGGTCAGGTTGGCCGCCAGGCCGGCGGCCATCACCACGATCATGGTCTCGCCGATCGCCCGGCTGACGGCCAGCAGCAGGGCGCCGACGATGCCGGGCAGGGCGGCGGGGAAGATGACCTTCTTGATGGTCTCGGACTTGGTTGCGCCGAGGCCGAAGCTGCCGTCCCGCATCGCCTGGGGCACCGCCGTCATGACGTCGTCGGACAGCGACGAGACGAAGGGCACGATCATGATTCCCATGACCACGCCGGCGGCGAGCGCGCTTTCCGAAGCGACGGTCAGGCCCAGGGCCTCGCCCATCTCGCGCACGAAGGGGGCGATGGTCAGGGCCGCGAAGAAGCCGTAGACCACGGTCGGTATGCCCGCCAGGATTTCCAGGATCGGCTTGAGAAAGCCGCGGGTCCGGCGGCCGGCATATTCCGACATGTAGATCGCGGACATCAGGCCGATCGGCGCCGCCACCGCCATCGCAATGCTGGTGATCAACAGGGTGCCGGCGAACAGCGGCACCGCGCCGAACGATCCGGACGAGCCGGCCTGGTCGGCACGAAGCGCCGTCTGCGGGCTCCAGTGCAGGCCGAACAGGAAATCGGTCAGCGGCACCTGGTGGAAAAAGCGCAGGCTCTCGAAGAGCAGCGACAGGATGATCCCCACGGTGGTCAGCACCGCCAGGATCGACGCCACCATCAAGGCCCCGGTGACCGCCGTCTCGACGGCGTTGCGGGCCCGCAGCGTGGGCACGATTCGGCGCCGGGCATAGGTCAGGCCGGCGACCGCCGCGGCCACCACCACCGCCGTCAGGGCGTAGCTGGCCATCTGGTGCAGGCTGACATAATGGTCTGCCGCCGCCTGCAGGGCGGGGTCGACGACACGGGAGACGATATTGCCTTCGGCCAGGTTGCGGACATCGGTCATGAACAGGGTCATGCGGGCGGGATCGCCGCCGGCGGCGTCGGCCGGCAGCGCGGCCAGCACCAGATTGCTGACCAGGGCGTCCTGGGAGACCATCCAGGCGGCGGCAATCAGCAGCGCCGGCACGCCGCACCACAGGGCGACGTAGTAGCCGTAATAGCCGGGCAGGGAATGCAGGCCGCGGGTCTTGCCGCCATTGGCACGCAGGGCGCCCGAGCGCCCCAGCCAGAACCCGACAAGGGTCAGGCCGAGAATGACCAGAATGAGCAGCGGACTGGACATGGCGGACTTTCGCTGGATGAGACCGGGGCGGTGGTGATCGTCCCGGAAGCGCTGGACGAGCCCGGGGCGGCCATGGGCCGCCCCGGAAGCCTTGTCAGTTGATCACGGCCGGGTCGAGCGGGGTCAGCTCGGTCGCGATTTTCTGCGATACCGCTTCTTCGTCCTTGGGCAGGGCGATCAGGCCCTTGTCGACCAGGTAACCGGTCTCGCCCATGGCCTTGTCGGAGGTATATTCGGCAACGAATTCGGCGATGCCCGGGATGGTGCCGACATGGGCCTTCTTGATGTAGATGTAGAGCGAGCGGGAGATGCTGTAGCTGCCATCCGACACCGTGTCATAGGTCGGCGCCACGCCGGCCAGCTTGGCGCCCTGGATCTTGTCGGTGTTCTCTTCCAGGAAGCTGTAGCCGAAGATCCCGAACGCCGCCGGATTGGCGACCAGCTTCTGAACGATCAGATTGTCGTTCTCGCCGGCCTCGACATAGACGCCGTCCTCGCGCAGTTCCATGCACTTCTTGCCAGCGGTCTTTTCGTCGATCGCGCTCTTGGTATAGGCGGACAGGACGCCGGCATTCTTGCAGCCGGTTTCCATCACCAGCTCGCTGAAGGCGTCGCGGGTGCCCGACGTCGGGGGCGGGCCCAGCACTTCGATCTTCTCGGCCGGCAGGCTGGGATCGATCTGATCCCAGGTCTTGTAGGGGTTGGCCACCAGCGCGCCGTCGACCAGGACGGTCTTGGCCAGGGCGTTGAACAGCTGCGCCTTGGTCAGATCGACCACGGCGCCCTCCTTGGAATTGGCAAAGACGATGCCGTCGAAGCCGACCTTCAGCTCGACGATGTCGGCGACGCCGTTGCTCTGGCAGGCAGCGACTTCCGATGCCTTGATCCGGCGCGAGGCGCCGGTGATGTCCGGGGTGTCGACACCGACCCCGCCGCAGAACAGCTTCAGGCCGCCGCCCGTGCCGGTCGATTCGACGATCGGGGTCTTGAAGCCGGACGACTTGCCGAACGCCTCGGCGACGGCGGTGGTGAACGGGAAGACCGTCGACGAGCCGACAATCTGGATCTGATCGCGAGCCTGCGCCGCACCGGCAAACGCGGTCGCCATCAGCGCCGCGGCAGCAAGACTGTGTTTAATGGCCATGGTAATGTCCCTCTCGAGCAAACGAGGTTACCGGCAGCGCGCCACGGCCCGGTTGAACGCTTCAACCCGATGCCACAACCCCAGCCGGCCCCGGCGCACCTTAGCCGCCCTCGTGGACGGTTATATGACGGTGATATTGCGGTTTTGTGACAGTCGCGGCGGTCTGGTCACTCGGCGTGCAACGGCAGGTAGACCGTGAAGGTCGAGCCCCGGCCCGGCGACGACTCGACGGTAAGCACCCCGCGGTGGCGGTTGACGATATGCTTGACGATGGCGAGGCCGAGGCCCGTGCCGCCCAGGGCCCGGCTGCGCGCCGTATCGACCCGATAAAAGCGCTCGGTCAGGCGGGGCAGGTGGTCGCGGGCGATGCCCTGGCCGTCGTCGATGACCGATACCGCCGCCGCTTCGCCGCGCCCGGGCCACGCGACATCGGGCGGCGGCCGCCCGCGCTGCACCACGACCCGGACCGCGCCCCGGTCGGCGCCATATTTGATCGCGTTGTCGATCAGGTTCTGAAACACCTGTTCCAGTTCCGAGGCATCGCCCACCACCGGCGGCAGGTCTTCGGGCACCGCCACTTCGACCTTGCTGCCCCGCGCCCGGGCGCGCCATTCCAGGCCCTCGACCACCCGCTGCAGGATCGGCGCCAGGGCCAGGTGGTCGGCCGGCGGGGTATGCTCGATCAGTTCGATGCGCGACAGGGACAGAAGGTCGCCGACCAGGCGGGTCATGCGCGCCACCTGTTCCGCCATGGTCGCCAGGAAGCGCGCGCGGGCGACGGCGTCGTCCTTGGCCGGCCCCTGGAGGGTTTCGATGAAGCCGCCAATGGCCGCCAGCGGCGTGCGTATCTCATGGCTGGCATTGGCCACGAAATCGGCCCTCATGCGCTCGACCCGCTTCAACTGGGTCAGGTCCTGGAACACCAGGACGAGACTGCCGCCCTCGACGGTGGCGCCGCCAAGCGGGGCCAGGCGGCACAGGAATTCCTGCGCGACCGGCGCCGTCTGGGTAAATTCCACATCGTGCGGCAAGCCGCTGCGCAAGGTGTCTTCGACCGCCTCGAGCAGTTCGGGGTTGCGGATGGCGCTGGTCAGTTCCCGGCCGACCAGATCCGGTCCCAGCAGGTCCCGGACCGCGCGGTTGGCGAGGACGATGGTCTCGTTGCGATTGAGCAGCAGGACGGGATCGACCAGCCGGTCCAACAGCGCCTGGTGGCCCCGGGCAAGCGCCGCCTTGGCCTTGGCGGCCTCGGCGAGGGCGGCCTCGAGGCGGGCCACGGCAGCCTCGACCTCGCTGCCCTCGCTGGCCGCCGAGGGCGCGTTGGCACTGAGCCGGTCGGCCAGCCGGCGGCGGAAATCGTGATCGCGCCAGGCCACCGTAACCGCCGACAAGACCACGGCGACGGCGCCCAGGGCCGCCGGCGCCGGCTCGACCGCGCCAGCCAGGGCCAGGACGGCCAGAACACAGACCCCGGGCAGGGCGCCGACCAGGGCCCGCCGGGCGATGGAGGGCCGGCGCGTCGGCATCAACTGGCGCTCACCGCACGACCATATGGGCGGTAAGGGCCGCCAGATTGACCAGCTCGGAGACCGTGGTCCCCATGATGGCGATCTGCACCGGCCGCGACAGGCCGATCAGCAACGGCCCGATCACGGTCGCCCCGCCCAGTTCGCGCATGATCTTGACCGCGGTCACCGAAGTATCGAGGTTCGGCGCAATCAGGACGTTGGCCGGCTCGGAGAGCCGCGAGAAGGGATAGAGTTCCAGCATCTCCCGGTTCAGGGCGGCGTCGATCATCATCTCGCCGTCATATTCGAAATCGACCTCGCGGCCGTCGAGCAGCGCCACGGCGTCGCCCACCACCTGGGAGGCGGCACGCGCACGATTGCCGAAATTGGAATAGGACAACAAGGCGACCCGCGGCTCGTAGCCCAGGCGCCGCACGGTGGCCGCGGACTGGGTGGCGATCTCGGCCAGATCGGCGGCGCTCGGCGCTTCGGTGATCGAACTGTCGGCGATGAATACCGCGCGGCCCTTGGCCAGCACGATGGTCAGGCCCAGGATGCGGCCGCCCGGAACAGGGTCGATCACCCGCCGGACATCGTCCAGGGCCGAGGCATAGGAGCGGGTGATGCCGGTGACCATCACGTCGGCGTCGCCGGTGGCGACCATGCAGGCCGCAAAAATATTGCGGTCGGTGTTTACCAGGCGCTGGCAGTCGCGCATCAGATAGCCTTGGCGTTGCAATCTGGAATAGATGAACTCTGTATAGCTCGGATTGCGTGTCGAATTGCGGGCGTTGTGGATTTCCAGGTCGGTTTCCGTGTCCAGGCCCATGGCGTCGAGGGCGGCGGCAATCCGCTCCTCACGCCCGACCAGAACCGGCGTGCCATAGCCGGCATGGCGGAAGGCGAGTGCCGCGCGGATGGTCTTTTCTTCCTCGCCCTCGGCGAACACGACCCGGCGGGGGTCCTGGCGGACCTGATCGAAGATACGCTGGAGGACACCGACCGCGGGGTCGAGACGGGCCGACAATTCGTCGACATAGGCCTTCATGTCGACAATCGGCCGCCGTGCGACACCGGTGGCCATGGCCGCCTTGGCCACGGCCGGCGGCACCCGGCTGATCAGGCGCGGATCGAACGGTACCGGGATGATGTATTTCGGGCCATATTGCGGCCGCTCCCCGGCATAGGCTGCCGCCACCTCGTCCGGCACATCCTCCCGCGCCAGGCCGGCCAGGGCCTTGGCTGCGGCAATCTTCATCTCCTCGTTGATGGTGCGCGCCCGGACGTCGAGGGCGCCGCGGAAGATATAGGGGAAGCCGAGGACGTTATTGACCTGGTTGGGATAGTCCGACCGGCCGGTGGCGACGATGGCGTCGTCGCGCACCGCGGCGACCTGTTCCGGGGTGATCTCGGGATCGGGATTGGCCATGGCAAAGATGATCGGCTGGGGCGCCATGGCGGCCACCATCTGCGCCGTCACCGCGCCCTTGACCGACAAGCCGAGGAAGACGTCGGCACCGACCATGGCGTCTTCCAGGCTGCGCAGGGGGGTGTCGACGGCGTGGGCGGATTTCCACTGGTTCATGCCGTCGGTCCGGCCCTTCCAGATCACACCCTTGGAATCGCACAGGATCGCATTGCCCGACGGCAGCCCCATGCTCTTGATCAGTTCGATACAGGCGATCGAGGCGGCCCCGGCGCCGTTGACCACGATCCGGGTGTCCCGCAAGTGCCGGCCGGTCAGGTCCAGGGCATTGAGCAGACCGGCGGCGGCGATGATGGCCGTGCCGTGCTGGTCGTCGTGGAACACCGGGATATCCATCAATTCGCGCAGCCGGGCCTCGATGATGAAGCACTCGGGCGCCTTGATATCCTCGAGGTTGATGCCGCCGAAGCTGGGGCCCAGGAAGCGCACGCAGTTGATGAACTCGTCCACGTCTTCGGTGGCGACTTCGAG
>JAJFJE010000137.1 GCA_021774355.1 Alphaproteobacteria bacterium | reverse complement strand
ACGCATCAGGTGCTTGACCACGTCGGCGCCGCGTTCGGCCATGCGGTTGGCCAATTCCTGCACGGTGATGATCTCGGGGATCACGACGTCGCGGACGACCTTGACCTTGGGCTCGTCGAAGCGCCGCATCTGCCGCTTTTCGCGCTCGATCCGGCGCCGCATCGACGCGATGGAATGTTGCCGCTCCTCGCCGTCGAGGGCCGCTGCGGTCAGGGTCAGCTTGCCGGTCCGGCGCTTGTCGTCGGTCCGGGCCTTGGCCGGAGGGGCTGGCCGCACCGGCGCCTTGCTGGCGCCAGGTCCTTTCTTGACCCCGCCACGCGCCCGTCCCTCGTCGCCCTCGTCCTCGAGGACCCGGGGCAGGGCGCCATGGGCAAAGGTGCGGGGCTCCTCGGTCGCGGTGGTGGCCGCCGGCGTGGCCCGGGCGTCGGCCGGGCCGTCGGTGTCGAGCCTGCGGGCCGCCTCGGCTTCCGCCCGGCGCCGGGTCTCGTCGTCCCGCTGGTGCCGGTCGTCCTCTTCCTTCTGGCGGCGGGCCGCGGCTTCCCGCTCCTCGGCCGCCCGGGCCTCGTCGATGACGCGGCGCTTGGCTTCGATCTCGGCGATCTGGCGCGCCCGTTCTTCCTGGACCTTGGCGCCCTCCAGGGCGCGCGCCCGGCTGGCCTTTTCCTCGTCGGTCAGGGTGCGCAACACCACCCGTCCCTTGGTCGAGGGGCGCTGCGCCGGTTTGGGCGGCGCCGGCCGCTGGGCTGCGGCCTGGGCGGCAGCCCGCGCAGTGCGCTCGGCCGCGGCTTTCTCGGCCGGGGAGGGTTGCGGCGGGGCCGGCGGCCGCGGCGGCCGGGGCGGCGCCTCGCCCAGGATCTTGGGGCGGACCACCGGCGCGGGCGTGTCGATGATGCGCGGCAGACCGGAGTCGGAACGGACCCGGCGCTCGGCTGCCGGGGTCTCCTGAGGCGCCGGTTCGGGTGCCGCGACAGGCGCTGCGGCGGGTGCCGCGGCGACGGCCGGCGGGGGTGCCGGCTCGGCCGCGGGCTGGGCCATGGCGGTCGCCGGCGGCTCGCTCGCCACCGGCGCGACGGGCGGTTCGGGCGCCGTCGCCTCGGCCGGGGTCAAGCCGACCGGCTTGGTCGGCTCGGGAAGATGCCCCGGCTCGACCAGGCGCTTGCGCTTGCGTTCGACGAGCACCGGCTTGGAGCGCCCATGGGAGAAGCTCTGACGCACCTGGCCCGTCTCCACCGCCTTCTTGTTCAGCGATAGGGTACGGTTGCCGCCAAGGCTCAGCTTCTTCTCGTCGTTATCCTTCAGCTCGCTCATCGATCAATCCGTCTGGGGGTCACCACGCGACCCCTTAAATACCGTGAACCCGGCGAGGCGCCGCGCCTCGCGTTGCAAATGCTCTGCCAGTCGGCCGGGTGCGAGGGCAGCATGTATCACATTTTCCCGGCCCAAGGCCAAACCCAATTCCGCCGCGTCGAACAGCTCGATCAGCGGCAACCCCCTCGCCAGGGCGCGCAGCTTGCCGCGCCCGTCCGCGGCACCATCGTGCGCGGCCAGCAGCACCCCGACCCCGCCGCGCCGCAAGGCCTCGGCGACCTTGTCGAATCCGGCCACAGCCTGGCCGGCACGCTTGGCCAGACCCATGAGATCGAGACAGTGGCGACGCAGCAGGCCCTCGACCAGAGCCGCCGGGTCCTCCGGCACCACGACCGGGCCATTTCCCAGGCGCGCCCCGGCCCGGGCCAGAAGGCGCTTGCGGATGGCACGGTCGAAACTGGCACGATCGGATTGCAGCCACAGGCCACGGCCGGGCAGGCAGGCCTTGAGGTCCGGCACGAGCGTTCCGTCCGGCGCCCGGACGAAACGGATCAGCGCCTCGCGCGGCAGGCTTTCGCCACTGGCGATGCAACGCCGAAGCGGCCCCGGACCATCGTCCGGCAGCACGCCGTCGGCCGCATCGGACGCCTCAACTGTGCATGGTGGAGGCGCCGTTGTCATCGGCCTCCCCTTCGAACCAGTGGGCGCGCGCCGCCATGATCATCTCGTTGGCGGCGTCGGCATCGAGGTCGAAGCTGCGCAGAATGCCTTCGCGGCCGTCGATCAACTCGTCTGAGGCGAGGTCGGCAAAATCGTCCAGGGTCTTGATCCCGGCCTTGCCCAGGGCGACCAGCATGGCTGGCGTCAGGCCATCCAGCGCTGCAATCTCATCGGTTACGCCCAGCAGCTTGCGCTCCTCGTCATAGCGGGCATCGCGCTCGGCGATCTTGTCGCGTGCCCGGCTCTGCAGGGCGCCGGCAATGTCCTCGTCGAAGCCCTGGATCTCGGACAGTTCGTCCTCGGCGACATAGGCCACTTCCTCGATCGAGACGAAGCCTTCGGCGGCCAGCAGCTGGGCGATGGTTTCCTCGACGTCGAGTTCGCGGGCGAACATTTCGGAACGGGTCCGGAATTCCTCCTGGCGGCGCTGGCTTTCCTCGGCCTCGGTCAGGATATCGATTTCCCAGCCGGTCAGCTGGGAGGCCAGGCGGACATTCTGGCCGCGCCGGCCGATGGCCAGGGACAATTGGTCGTCGGGCACCACCACCTCGATGCGCCGGCTGTCCTCGTCCAGCACCACCTTGGCCACTTCCGCCGGGGCCAGGCCGTTGACGATGAAGGTGGCCGGATCGGGCGACCATTGGATGATGTCGATCTTCTCGCCCTGCAATTCGCCGACCACGGCCTGCACCCGGCTGCCGCGCATGCCGACGCAGGCCCCGACCGGATCGATCGAACTGTCGCGGCTGAGCACGGCGATCTTGGCCCGGCTGCCGGGGTCGCGGGCGACCGCCTTGATCTCGATGATGCCGTCATAGACTTCCGGCACCTCCTGGGCAAACAGCTTGGCCATGAACTGGGGATGGGTGCGCGACAGGAAGATCTGCGGTCCGCGGGTCTCGCGCCGCACGTCGTAGACATAGGCGCGCAGCCGGTCGCCATTGTGGAAGGTTTCCCGGGGCAGGCCCTCGTCGCGGCGCATGATCGCCTCGGCCCGGCCGAGATCGGCGATGACATTGCCGAATTCGACCCGCTTGACGATGCCGTTGACGATCTCGCCGATGCGGTCCTTGTACTCGTCATACTGGCGCTCGCGCTCGGCGTCGCGGACCTTCTGGACGATCACCTGCTTGGCGATCTGGGCGGCGATCCGGCCGAATTCGATCGGTGGCAGCGGCTCGGACAGAAAGTCGCCGATCTGGGCTGCCGGGTTGCGCGCGACCGCTTCCTCCAGGCTGATCTGGGTGGCTTCGCTCTCCGGCACCTCGGCCACTTCCAACAGGCGGTAGAGCCGGGTCTCGCCGGTCTTGGGGTCGATCTCGGCGCGGATTTCATTCTCCGTGCCATAGCGCAGGCGGGCGGCTTTCTGGATCGCCTCTTCCATGGCTTCCAGGACAACGAACTTGTCGATGCTCTTCTCGCGGGCGACGGCGTCGGCGATCTGCAAGAGTTCCAGGCGATTGGCGCTGACTGCCATGGGTCGAGACCTTCTTAAACGTCCGTATGCTCGGCCGGCACCGCCGGCTCGGGGGTCTGCAGGGCGACCGGCAAGGTCGCAGGTGGCGGGGGCGGCAGAAGCCCCTTCAGGCTGGCCGTGATCAGGTCGTCGGTGACGACCAGACGGGCTTCGGTGATCGCGGCAATCTCGAAAGCCTGCTCGCTGCCCTCGACGTCCAGGCGGATCTGCTCGCCGTCGACGCCGCGGATGCGGCCCCGCCAACGCTTGCGCCCGTCGATCAGCAGGGCGGTTTCGAGCTTCACCTCATAGCCGGCGAAACGCTGATAATCCTCGATCCGGACCAGCGGGCGTTCCAGCCCCGGCGACGACACCTCGAGCTGGTAATTGCTCGGGATCGGGTCCTCGACGTCCAACAGGGCGGACACCGAGCGGCTGACATCGGCGCAATCCTCGACGGTCATGGTGCCGTCCGGCCGCTCCGCCATGATCTGCAAGGTCGGCCGCTTGGTGCCGCCAAAGCGCACGCGGACCAGGATAAAGCCCATCGCGTTCAGCGACGGCTCGATCAGGGCGGCAATGCGGCTTTGCAGGTCCATCAACTCTCCAGACGACAAGCGTCAGACATCAGGCGAAGGGGGCTCAGAAACGACGAAGCGGGCCAAGTGGCCCGCCGTATCTTGTTCCCGAGAGTCCACCATCGGGCTATGACGAAGCGGATTTACGCCCTTCGGCAGGAATTTTCAAGTGCCGTGGCGCGGGCGGCGCTGGAAACGCAGATAGACAGGCTGCCGGCCGGCGGCCAGGGCCTTTTCTTCATAGCGGCTGGGCGGCCAGTCGTCCGGGCGGTGGTGCCAGTCGTCCGGGCCGTCGGCCAGCCAGCGAAACGCCGAATGGGCCTGGATTTCGCGCAAGGTCCAGGCGACGTAATCCATGATGTCCGAGGCGACGCGGAATTCGGCACCATCGGCCAGCGCCCGGGCCAGCAGGTCGAGACTGTCCTGCTGGACGAAGCGGCGCTTGTGATGGCGGCTTTTCGGCCAGGGATCGGGAAACAGCAGGAAGGCCCGCCCCAGGCTGGCTTCCGGCAGGGCGGCCAGCAGCAGGCGGGCGTCGTCGGCCAGCACCCGGACATTGTCGAGGCCCGCCGCCGCCACCTGCATCAGGAAGCCGGCCATGCCGTTGACAAAGGGCTCGCAGCCCAGGAAGCCGATATCGGGGCGGGCCGCCGCCAGGGCGGCAAGGTGCTCGCCGCCGCCGAAGCCGATCTCCAGCCACAGGGCCGCCGGCCGGTGCGCGGGGAACAGGGCGGCCGGGTCGAGCAACGCGCCGGCCGGGGGCAGAGCCAGTTGAAAGCGCGGCAGCCCGGCGTCCAACGCCGATTGCCGTGTCGCCCGCAGGGGGTGACCCTTGCGCCGGCCATAGAGGCGGCGCAACGGGTCCGGCCAGTCGCCCAAGGGTCAGAAGGCGCCGCGAATGGCGTCCGCCAGGTCGGTCTTTTCCCAGGAAAAGCCGCCATCCGCATCGGGCTCGCGGCCGAAATGGCCATAGGCGGCGGTGCGGGCATAGATCGGACGGTTCAGTTTCAGATGCTCGCGGATGCCGCGCGGGCTGAGATTCATGACCTCGGCCAACAGGGTTTCCAGGCGGCTCTCGTCGACCTGGCCGGTGCCGTGCAGGTCGACATAGAGCGACAGCGGCTTGGACACCCCGATGGCATAGGAGATCTGGATGGTGCAGCGATCAGCCACACCGGCGGCAACCACATTCTTGGCCAGGTAGCGGCAGGCATAGGCGGCCGAACGGTCGACCTTGGTCGGGTCCTTGCCGGAAAAGGCGCCGCCGCCATGCGGTGCCGCGCCGCCATAGGTGTCGACGATGATCTTGCGGCCGGTCAGGCCGGCATCGCCGTCCGGGCCGCCGATCACGAAGGTGCCCGTGGGATTGACATAGAAATCCGCCTCCGGGCACATCCAGCCTTCGGGCAGGATCTTCAGGACATAGGGGCGGACGAGTTCGCGGACGTCTTCCTGGCTCAATCCGGCGGCATGCTGGGTCGAGACCACCACCGAGGTGGCTGCCACCGGCGTGCCGTTCTCATAGCGCAGGGTAACCTGGCTCTTGGCGTCGGGGGCAAGGCCCGGCTCCGCCCCGGAATGGCGGGCTTCGGCCAGGCCTTTCAGGATCTGATGGGAAAAATAGATCGGTGCCGGCATCAGGGCCGCGGTCTCCCGGCAGGCATAGCCGAACATGATGCCCTGGTCGCCGGCGCCTTCGTCCTTGTTGCCGGCGGCATCGACCCCCTGGGCGATATCCGCCGACTGGCCATGGACCCGGCAAATCACTTCCGCATTCTTCCAGTGGAAGCCGTCCTGCTCATAGCCGATGGTCTTGACGGCTTGGCGCGCGACCTCGGTCATCTGCTCCGGGCTGACCGGCTCGGCACTGCGCACCTCGCCCGCCAGGACGATCAGATTGGTCGTGGTCAGGGTCTCGACCGCCACCCGGGCCACCGGATCGGCCGCGAGGAACAGATCGACAATGGAATCCGAGATCTGGTCGCAGACTTTGTCGGGATGGCCTTCAGAAACGGATTCGGAGGTGAAGAGATAGCTTGATCGAGTCACGGTCGTCCCCTGACGAAGCACAGCATGGTCTTAACAACTGACGGATTTGTGGCAGTGCGGTAGACAGCGGTCAAGCGGCTCGTGCCTGTCGGCGCCGTTACTTGTCCGGCACCGGGACCATGGCCGACCCGACCGAGCGCACCAGATCGATCATCCGCCGGCGCACGCCGGCGTCGGTAATCGAATAATAGGCCCGCATCATGTCGATGGTTTCCCGGCGGGCAAGGTGGTCGTGCTCGAACAGCCCGGCCTCCTCGGCCAGCGCGCTGAGCCCAGGGGGCGGGCGGCTCTCGTCATAGCCGTCAAAAAAATAGCCGATCGGCACGTCGAGCACCTGGGCGAGGCGATAGAGCCGGCTGGCCCCGATGCGGTTGGCGCCGCGCTCGTATTTCTGCACCTGCTGGAAGGTCAGGCCAAGTGCGACACCAAGCTTTTCCTGGCTCATCCCCAGAAGGGTCCGGCGGAGCTTGACCCGCGAGCCGACATAGGTGTCGACGGGATTGCCGGCCATTCACTCCCCCCAGCTAAAGCCATCAGCGCCGACGGCATATCTCTGTATGTCTGATCCGCGGTGGCGGGGTCAAGCGCAACGGCCCGGTTTTACGCCTAAAAGCATATTGTCGCGGGGCGACCACGCGGTATCGGCGAAGCGTCCGGATCAGTCCGGTGGCCGGCGCCCGGTCAGCAGGCCGGCGCCGATCAGCCCCAGGCACAGCAGCACCGGCACGATCAGGCCGAAGCGGCTGTAGACGGTGGCCGCCCGCGGCGCCGGCAACAGCCCGTCAATGATCCCGGACTGGCCCAGGGCAAGGGCTTGCTCGACCCGGCCGAAAGGATCGATCAGCGCGGAAATGCCGGTATTGGCGGCGCGCACCAGGGGCAGGCCCTGCTCGACGGCGCGCAGGCGCGCGGCCGCCAGATGCTGGTAGGGTCCCGAGGACCGTCCGAACCAGGCATCATTGGTGACATTGACCAGCCAGTCCGGCCGCACCGCCGGTCGCGCCGCCTCCGGGAAGATCGCCTCGTAGCAGATCATGGGCCCGACCGGCGGCAGGTCGGGGACGGCCAGGGTGCGCGGCCCGGGGCCGGCGGCCAGGTCGATGCCCGATGCCGCCAGCTTGTCGATGCCCAGGCGCCCCAGCACGCTGCGCAGGGGCAGGAATTCGCCGAACGGCACCAGAGCATGCTTGTCATAGCTCGCGGCGACCGTGCCGTCGCTCCGGATGATCCGCAGGCTGTTCCACAGGGTCAGGCCGTCGCCCGCGCGCTCCAGCCGCAAGGCACCGACCATGACGGCGCCGTTGTCCGGCACCAGGCTGCCCAGCAGGGGGGCCAGCCGGGGATCGGTCTCCAGCGGCCAGGGCAGGGCCGTTTCGGGCCATATGATCAGGCGCGGCATATCGGTGCCCGCCGCCGGCGCCGCCGCGGACAGGGCCATCAGGGTACGCAGCTGGTCGAGTTGGGTGGCCTCGTCATATTTCAGCCGCTGGTCGATATTGCCCTGGACGATGCGCAACGGAAGGATCGGTTCGACCCGGGGCGCCGTGCCCGGCACCGTGGCCACGCCGTGGCCGATCAGGCCCAGGGCCATCACGGTCGTGATCGCCGCCGCCAGGCCCCCGCCGGGGGCACGGCGCCAGCCGAGATAGGGCAGGCCGGCGACCAGCACGATCACGCCGGACAGGCCATAGGCGCCGACCAGGCTGGCGCCTTCCGCCGCCACCGGCCACTGGATCACCGTGGTCGCGAAGAGATTCCAGGGGAAGCCGGACAGGATATGTCCGCGCAGCATGTCCGCGGCCATCCAGACCCCGCCAGCAACCAGCAGACGGCTGCCGCCGGGCCGGGACAGGGCGTAGATCAGCCCCGTCGCCAGGGCCGGGAACAGGGCCAGTCCGGCGGGCACCCCAAGATCCGCCAGGGGCAGCATCCAGGCGAAGCGTTCCGGATCGACCAGCAGGGCGATGCCGATCCAATAGAGCCCGGCGACAAAATGGCCGAGGCCCCACCACCAGCCCGCCGTCGCCGCCCGCCACCAGGACCCGGCGCCGTCGAGCATGACCAGAAGCAGCGGGATCGACAGCCACAAGAGCGGCGCCCAGCCGAATGGCGGCAGGGCCAGGGCGGATAGAATCCCGGCGGCGCTCAGAAAACAGGCCCGGCGCCAGCCGGTCAGGGCCGCCAGGACGGCCACATGGCCGGTCCAACCGGAAACATTCTGCGCCGAGGCAACCGGGGAATCGGCCATCACGCGGTGGCGGCGACGGCCGGATGACGGCGGATACGCAAGCGTTGGACGGTGCGGGGATCGGCGGCAACCACCTCGAATTCAAGACCGCCCGGGTGTTCCACCCGTTCGCCCGGCGCCGGCACCCGGCCGGCCAGGGCGACCACCAGCCCGCCCAGGGTGTCGATTTCCTCCTCCAGCTCGTCCAGCACC
>JAJFJE010000136.1 GCA_021774355.1 Alphaproteobacteria bacterium | reverse complement strand
CACCGGTCTCGCCGACCGCCACCGGGCGGTCGTCCTCGTCGACCACGGCGACCTCGGCGATGGTGAAGGGCCGCCCGCATGACCCGACCCGGTCGTGATCCTCGGGTTGCAGGCAGGTGATGACCATGGGGCTTTCCGCCTGGCCATAGCACTGCACGAAGACCCGCCCGAACACCGCCTCGGCGCGCTCCAGCACGCTGGGCGATATTGGCGAGGCGCCATAGGCAAGGCGCCGCAGGCTGAACGGGCCGGTGGCGTCGTCTTCCGCCAGGATCATGGCCAGCATGGTCGGCACCAGGAAGCCGTGGGTCGGCTGCACCTGTCGGCAGATCTCCAGAAAGCCCCGGGGCTCGAACTTGGTCATGACGATGGCCTGGGCGCCGCGCACCAAGGCGGGCAGGAAGAACGCCCCCGAGGCGTGGGCAATCGGCGCGGCATGAAGGAAGCGGTCGCCGGCCGCAAGATCGGGCACCAGGTCGGTCAGGAAGGCCGAAAGCTCGGCGAGTTCGCCCCGTGTGGTCAGGGTCACCGCCTTGGGCCGGCCGGTGGTGCCGCCGGTATAGCCCAGCCGGAACGGCGCATCGAGCGGCCGATCGACGGCGCAGGGCGTCGACGGTGCCGCAGCCACCGCGGCGGCCAGCGTCTTGGGATCGAGGGCCAGGGGCACCTCGAGACCGCTTTCGCCATTATGCAGCACTGCCCGGGCACCGCTGTCGGCCAGCTTGTAATTATGGCTTTCCAGCGTCTCGCGGGCATTGAGGACCACCCGCACCAGCCCGGCCTTGGCCAGGGCATAATAGGCGACCAGACAATCGATGCCGTTGGGCAGCAGCACGCCGCACCGCTCGCCGGGGACCAGCCCCGCGGCCAGCAGGGCATTGCCCAGGCGATCGGTCGCCGCGTCGAAATCCCGAAAACTGAGCGTCCGCCCACCTTCGGTAACGCAAGGCGCGTCACCATGGTAGAGCGCCGCCCGCCTGATCAGCGCGCCTATCTGCATGGCCGGCCCCACCGATCGGAACCGCATGGCCATGCCTGGGGCCGTTGCTCGACCATTATGCCTCCCTGTGCCGTCGCTTACTGCGCTCTCCGTGGTCCGACACTGACCTTCCGTTTCAGCAATGTCAACAATAAGAGACAACAAAATCGTCAAACAATCCGTTTGCTAGATGCCCCTGTGGGGGGCCACAATGACGCCCGGCCCAAAAGCCGTTGGAGGAAACGAAAAATGCACGCCAGGGCGCAGAAGAGGCTGAACGGCCAGCGCATTTTGCTGGTCAACGACGATGGCATTCACGCCCGCGGCATCACGGTGCTGGAGGAGATCGCCCGCAGCCTGTGCGACGATGTCTGGGTGGTGGCGCCCGACGAGGAGCGATCCGGCGCGTCCCGGTCCCTGTCGCTCGCCGTTCCCGTCCGGGTGCGGCAACTGGACGAGCGTCACTTTGCCGTCAAGGGCACCCCGACCGATTGCGTGCTGCTGGCGGCCTGGGAGCTGATGGCCGATCAGCGGCCGACCATCGTCCTGTCCGGGATCAATCACGGCCCCAACCTGGCCGAGGATGTCAATTATTCGGGCACGGCCGCGGCCGCCATGGAAGCAGCGGCCCTGGGGATTCGGGCGGTCGCCCTGAGCCAGCATTGCGTCATCGGCGGCCATCTGCGCTGGGACACGGCGCGAGCCTGGGCCGGGCGCGTGCTCGAGCCCCTGCTCGACTGCGAATGGGAAGCGGGAAGTTTCGTCAACGTCAACTTCCCGGACACCCCGCCGGACCAGGTTTGCGGCATCCAGACCACCGTCCAGGGGCGCCGCCTGCCCGGTTCGTTCCGGCCTGCCGCCGGGGTCGACGGCCGCCATGCACCCTATTACTGGATGCGCATCGCCTATGATGTCGGCCCGCTCACCCCCGATACCGATCTCGCCGCGGTCGAGGGCAATGCCGTCTCCCTGACACCGATGCAACCGGACCTGACGGCGCACGCCTTCCGCCGGCGCCTCGGAACCCTGTTCCAAGGCGCCGGCGGCACTCAATGTGCCGACGATCCGCCGTCGGCCACCAGCACCGAGCCGTTGCAGTACGACGCCTCTTCCGAGGCGAGGTAGAGGCAGGCATAGGCGATTTCTTCCGGCGTCCCTGGCCGGCACATCGGCGAGATCTGCGCCGCGACCGCCGGATCCTCGAACAGCGGCAGCACCGCAGTGACCATCTTGGTCGCGATGAACCCGGGGGCGACGCAGTTCGCCCGGATGTTGCTGGTGGCATAGGCCATGCACATCGACCGGGTCAGGTTGATGATCCCGGCCTTGGCGACGGTATAGGTATGGGCGTCGGCGGCGCCGCCGAGGCCGTAGATCGAAGCGATGTTGACGATCGACCCGCCACCCACGCGCTTCATCTCCGGCACGGCCAGGCGGGACATGTAGAACACCGAATCGAGGTTGATCGACATGACCTCGTGCCATTTTTCCGGCGTGGTCTTGTCGATCGCCTCCATCGAACCGATGCTGACGTCCTTCCAGCTGTAGCCGACCCCCGCCCCGTTCACCAGGACATCGACCCGGCCATAGGCGGCGATTGCGGCCTTGAAGGCGGCCTCGGCCGATTCGGGATTGGCCAGGTCGGCCGCGGCCGCCATCGCCGTGCCGCCGGCCGCCCGCACCTTGTCGACCACCGCGTCGAGGGTGCTCTTGGTCCGGCTGATGCCGAATACCTTCGCCCCTTCCTGCGCAAATAACGCCATGCATGCCGCGCCAATTCCTGCGCCGGCCCCGGTTATCACCGCAACCTTGTCCTTAAGGCGACCCATCACAATGTCCTCCGCTTCCCCCGTTATCGCCGCAGGCCCTGGACCCCGGCGCATTTCTCGCTGAATTGCACTACAATTCCATCAGACAAACAAGAGTAATCAGCCGATCTCCCCACTTGCAACGATGCCGCAAGAAGCAACATTGAGAACAATCGGGACCTACAATATGGTCATAGCAACGTCACGAAGCAGAACGGTCCCTTGATGGTCAGCTCGTCCTCCGCCTCGACCTCCCGGCGCGCCCCGCGCGAGCCGACTCCGCCCGTGGTCCACGGGCCGAGTTCGCCGGACCAGGTGGTCGCCGCCATCAAGCGCGGGCTGCGCAATGGCCGCTATGTTCCGGGCCAGCGCCTGATCGAAGCCGATCTGACCCGCGACCTGAAGATCAGCCGGGGTCCGGTCCGCGAGGCCCTGAAGCGGCTCGCCGCCGAGGGCGTGGTCGTGATCAGCCCGCATCGCGGTGCCTATGTCCGGGCCCTCAGCCGGGTCGAGACCATGGACCTGCTCGAGGTCCTGGAGGTCACGGTCGGCCTGGCGGCGCGCCTTGCCGCCGATCGCATCAATCTCAACGACCACCGGGCCCGGCTGGTCGAGGCTTATGAGCGGTTGCAGCGGCAAGGGGCCGACAGCGACCGCATCGTGCTGTCGATCGAACGGACGAGCTTCTACGAAGCGGTCTTCGATATCGCCAACAACCGCGAGCTGACCCGGCTCAATCCAACCGTCCAGACCCAGATGCTGCGCCTCCAGGTCCACAGCTACCTGTCGACCGACATGCGGCATAAGCAGTTCGCCGACTACCAGTCCCTGGTCACCGCCATTCTGGAGGGCGACGGCAAACGCGCCGAGCGCATCGCCCGGCAACATATTTCGCGCAGCCACAGCCAGATCGAGGGCTTGCCGGACGAGGCCTTCGCCGTCGGCACCCC
>JAJFJE010000135.1 GCA_021774355.1 Alphaproteobacteria bacterium | reverse complement strand
CGGCCGTGGCGGCGGCCCGGGCCTGCCGCTCCTCCTCCACCGCGGCGACCAGGGCCTCGATGGACTTCGCCTCGGCACTCAGCTTGGCGGCGGCAGCCGCCTTGCGCTTGAGGTCCTTGTCCAGGGCCGCCGCGTCGGCGGCACGCTGCCGCAGCAGCCGGTCGATGTCGCTGCGGGCGGCGGCCAGTTCGGCCTGCGCCTGCGCCAGCGCCGCCCGCTCGGCGGTCAGGCGGTCGCGCAGCTGGGCCAGGTCGGCGAGGTCGCGCCCCAACGCGGCGGCCCGCGCCTTCAACTGGGGCACCAGCGCCGCCAGGACCTGGCCGGCATGGGCGGCATCGAGGACCGTGTGTCCGCCTGCCAGCAGGCCGACCGGCGGGTTGCGGGACAATTGGGTCAGGGCGGCCAGCAGGCCGGACAGTTCGCTGCGACGGCGGTCGAGGGCTGCCACCTTGACCACCTGGGTGGCCGCCAAAGCGGCGAGCCTGCGTTCGACCCGGGTGGCGTCCCGTTCCCGGTCCTGGGCTGCGGCGGCCTTGCCGACCAGATCGCGGCGCAGGCGCGCCATTTCGGCCGCCAGCCGGGCCTTTTCCGCCCGCGCCTCGGCCTCGCCATTGCGGACGGTTTCCAATTGGTCCTGCACCGCCCTGAGGCGGCCGCCATCGGCCGGTTGGTCAGCCCAAGCCGGGCTGGCCGCTCCGAGCAGGGCCAGCAGCAACGCGACGCCGCCGTCAGGCCGAAGCACTGCGCCGCCCGGCGGCGCGCGCGGGGACCAACAGCGAACGACCGGTCATCGCTGCCGGCTGGGGCAGGCCCAGGAAGGGCAGCAGGGTGGGCGCTATATCCGCCAGGCGGCCATCGGCCAGGGTGACGCCGGCTGGCGCATTGACCAGCACCGCCGGTACCACGTTGGTGGTGTGGGCGGTGTAGGGGCCGCCATTGTCGGGATCGGTCATCTGCTCGATATTGCCGTGGTCCGCAGTCACCAGAAGGACGCCGCCCGCAGCCTTGACCGCATCGGCCAGGCGCCCGAGGCAGCGGTCGATGATCTCCACCGCCTGCACGGCGGCGCCCATCACCCCGGTATGGCCGACCATGTCCGGATTGGCATAATTGACCACGATCAGGTCGAATCGCGCGGTTTCGATGGCTGCGACCAGCCGGTCGGTGACTTCGACCGCCGCCATGGCCGGCTGCAGGTCATAGGTCGCGACCTTGGGGCTGGGCACCAGGATCCGTTCTTCGCCCGGAAACACCGTCTCCTCGCCGCCATTGAAGAAGAAGGTGACGTGGGCATATTTCTCGGTTTCGGCGATGCGCAACTGCGTCAGGCCGGCCGCCGCGACCACGGCGCCCAGCGGGTCGTCGACCCGCTCCGCGGGGAACAGGGCCGGGCATAATTGGCTCAGCCGGGCCGAATATTCCACCATGCCGGCGACCGCGGCAAAGCGCACCACGCGGTTGCGGGCAAAGCCGTCGAATCCCGGGTCGAGCAGGGCCAGCAGGATCTCGCGGGCCCGGTCGGCACGGAAATTGGCCATCAGCAGGGCGTCGCCATCGGCCATGCCGCCATAGCCGCCAAGGACCGCAGGCTTGACGAATTCGTCGGTGATGCCGGCCCCATAGGCGGCGTCGATGACCTGCTGCGCGGTGTCGAAGCGGGCGCCTTCGGCCGCGGTCAGGACGGCATAGGCGGCGCCCACCCGGTCCCAGCGCTTGTCCCGGTCCATGGCATAGAAGCGGCCGCTCAGGGTGGCGAAATGCCAGCGGGGGACGCCGGCCAGGGCCGCCTCGACCGCCGCAACATAGGTTGCCGCGCTTTGCGGCAGGGTATCGCGCCCGTCCAGGAAGCCGTGCAGCGCGACCTTGACGCCGCAGTCCGACAGGATGCGGACCAGGGCGACGAGGTGATCCTGATGGGCATGGACCCCGCCGGGCGACAGCAGGCCCATGACATGGACGGTGCCGGCGCTGCGCCGCACCGCCGCGACCAGATCCAAAAGCCGGGCATTATGGGCCAAGGTGCCGTCGGCGACCGCGCGGTCGATCCGCGGCAGGTCCTGCATGACCACCCGGCCGCCGCCCAGGTTCATGTGGCCGACCTCCGAATTGCCCATCTGGCCGTCGGGCAGGCCCACGGCCAGGCCCGAGGTTTCGACCAGGGCGTGGGGGTTGTCCTGGAGCAGGCCCAGATAGTTGGGGGTGCGGGCATTGGCGATGGCGTTGTCGGCGCCGCCGACGCGATGGCCCCAGCCGTCAAGAATGCACAGCACCGCCGGTCGTTGCCGCGCGATGTCCGGACCTGCTTCCGTCATGCCAAAACCTTCATCATCTCCCGGTCACCCGCGATGATAGGGGTGACCGTCCGCGATGGTCGATGCCCGATAGAGCTGTTCGGCAAGCATCGCCCGGACCATCAGATGGGGCCATGTTGCAGGGCCGAAGGAATAGCAGAAGGCGGCGCGGTCGAGAACTGCCCTGTGGTGCCCGTCCGCGCCGCCGATCAGGAACGCCAGGCGGCTGGTCCCGGTTCCGGCAAAGCGCGCAAGCCGGGCGGCGAGCGCCTCGGACGACAGCATCTCGCCCCGCCCGTCCAGGGCCACGGCTGCCGCCCCCTCGGGGACGGCGGCCAGCAGCAACGCACCCTCGCGGGCCTGGCGGGCCTGGCCGGTGAGCCGCCGGGCGTCGAGTTCGACCAGTTCCGGCGCCGGCCTGAGGCGGGCGACATAGCTCTCGTAAAGCTGCCGCTCGGGGTCTGCGGCACCGAAACGGCCGATTGCCGCAATGGTGAGCCGCAGGCCCAGCCCGCTCATTCGGCGCCGGCACCGGCTGCATCGCCCCTGAAATCGGCCTGCCACATCTTCTCGAGATTATAGAAAACGCGCACTTCCGGGCGGAACAGATGGACGATGACATCGCCGGCATCGATCAGCACCCAGTCGCCGGCGCGCTTGCCTTCGGTCCGGCAGGGGCCCAGCCCGGCCTTGTCGACCGCCTCGACCACATATCCCGACAGGGCGCCGACCTGGCGGGCCGAGCGGCCGCTGGCAACCACCATGAAATCGGCAATCGAGCTTTTGCCGGCCAGGTCGATGGCGACGATATCCTCGCCCTTATTGTCGTCGATGGTCTTGACGATCAGGTCGAGCAGGACCCGCTGGGCCGCCGGGGCGGCTTTTCGGGTGCGCGCTTTGCGCGGCGGCGCCGCCGCCGCCGGCGCGGCCTCGGCGGCGGCCGGCTTGCGGGTGCGCGGTTTTGCCGCTGGTGCCGTTGCCGCTTCAATCTCGGCCTTGGGCTTGCGGCTGCGCACCGGCTTGGCGGCGGCCATGGCCACCGCGTCGTCGGCCATGGCCTTGGGCTTGCGGGCCCGTGTGGGTTTGGCCGTGGCGTCGGGCGCCAGGGCGGCAGTCTTGCGTGGGGCCAGGATCGGATCCTCCTCTGTCATGAACCGGGTCGGGCAGCCCGGATTGCTGTCGCTGATGTGGGGTCGAGACGCATGCGGATGAAGCCCCAGGCGGGGGGCCGGTGGTCGGCCAGGGACGCCAGCTGGCCGGCGCCCAGGCGGGCGCGGGCGAAACGCTGGGCCGCCGGGCCGTTCAGGGCGGTCCGGGCATAGCCGGGGCGATCGAACACGGCGACCGGCGCCAGGGCGAAGATCTGCCGCCAGTCCCGCCAGCGGTGGATCGTCGCCAGATTGTCGGCGCCCATCAGCCAGACGAAGCGTGCCGCCGGGTAGCGCCCGGTCAGGCGCGCCAGCAGCGCCGCCGTGTGGCGGGTGCCCAGCCGCGCCTCGACGGTCGAGACTGCCAGGCGGGGATGCCGGGCAAGCCGCCGGGCCGCCGCCACGCGCGCGGCCAGGGGGGCCATGCCGGCCACCGGCTTCAGCGGATTCTGGGGCGAGACCAGCCAGATCACCCGGTCGAGCCCCAGCCGCTTCAGCGCCTCCAGGCTCACCGCGAGGTGACCGCCATGGGCCGGGTTGAACGAACCGCCGAGCAGCCCGATCCGGGCTGCCCGGGGAAACCGCAGGGCAAGGCCGTCGCCCGCGAAGGGGTCGACCAGCGCGACGGGGTCACGGTCGGATCTGGCCGCTGCCGCTGACGACATATTTCATGGTGGTGAGCTGTTCGGCCCCGACCGGCCCCCGGGCGTGGAGCCGACCGGTGGAGATGCCAATCTCGGCGCCCATGCCGAACTCGCCGCCATCGGCGAACTGGGTCGAGGCATTGTGCATGACGATGGCGCTGTCGACCGCGGCCAGGAAGCGCTGGGCGGCTGCGCCATCGTCGGTGACGATGGCGTCGGTGTGATGGCTGCCATGGCGTTCGATATGGGCGATGGCGCCTTCGACGCCGTCGACCACGCCGACCGCGACGATGGCATCGAGATATTCCGTGTCCCAGTCCGCGGCGCTTGCCGGCACCACCCGGGGGTCGGCCGCCTGGGCCGCGGCGTCGCCGCGCACCGCGCAGCCCGCGTCGAGCAGCATGGCCACCAGGGGCGTCAGGTGGCTGGCGGCGCAGGCCCGGTCGACCAGCACCGTTTCGGTGGCGCCGCAAACGCCGGTGCGGCGCAGCTTGGCGTTGCGCACGATGGCCAGGGCCATGGCAAGATCGGCGGCGCCGTCCACATAGGTATGGCAGTTGCCGTCCAGATGGGCGATCACCGGAACCCGGGCCTCGGCCTGGACCCGGGCGACCAGGGACTTGCCGCCGCGCGGCACGATCACGTCGATCAGCCCCTGGGCGGCCAGCATGGCCCCGACCACGGCCCGGTCGGCCACCGGCACCAGCTGCACCGCCTCGGCCGGCAGCCCGGCCGCGGCCAGGCCGGCGACAAAGGCCCGATGCAGGGCCAGCGACGAGGCCAGGCTGTCCGAGCCGCCGCGCAGGATCGCCGCATTGCCCGAGCGCAGGCACAGGGCGCCGGCATCGACGGTCACATTGGGCCGACTTTCGTAAATGATCCCGATCACCCCCAGGGGCACCCGCAACCGGCTGATCTTCAAGCCGTTGGGCCGTTCCCAGCATGCCGCTACGCTGTTGACCGGATCGGCCAGGGCGGCCACTGCCTCGACCCCCTGGGCGATCCCTTCGAGGCGCGCCTCGTCCAGGCGCAGCCGGTCGAGCAGGGCGGCGCTGAGGCCGCGGGCGCGGCCCGCCTCCATGTCCTGGGCGTTGGCAGCCAGGATCGCCGGGGCGGCGGCGCGCAGGGCGGCGGCGGCGGCCAGCAGGCCGCGGCTGCGGGCGGCGGCGTCGAGGCCGGCCAGAACGCGGCTGGCCGCGCGGCCGCGACCGGCCAAATCGGCAACCAGGGCGCCGGGCTCGAGCGGATCTGCCATCTTCAACTGGGCCTGGGACATCGCCTTTCCTTAGAATTCCGTTTTAAAGTCCAAGTCGTCGTCCCGGACGGAGCGGAGATCCGGGGTCGTTCTCCCTGCCATGTCCGGTTCCCTGCCCGGAAAGACGACAATTTTACGCCGGGCGACACCGTCCCGGGCGGGTTCTAGGGTCCGGTCACGGCCAGATCGTCGCGGTGGATCATCTCGTCCCGGCCACGGTAGCCGAGCAGGGCCTCGATTTCACCGGATTTGTGCCCGGCGATGCGGCGGGCGTCTTCGATCCCATAGGCAACGAGGCCGCGCGCCAGTTCCCGGCCCTCGGCATCGGCCACGACCACCGCGTCGCCCCGTTCGAAGCGGCCGTCGACCGCAACCACCCCGGCCGGCAGCAGGCTGCGGCCCTGGGCCAGCGCCCGGGCGGCGCCGGCATCGACCGTCAGGCGGCCCTTGGGCGCCAGGTTGCCGGCGATCCACAGCTTGCGGGCGGTGCGCGGGCTCTTCTGGGCGACGAACCAGGTGCAGGGGGCGCCCTGGGCCAGGGCGGTCAGGGGCCGGTCGCGGCGGCCTGAGGCGATGACCATGGAACAGCCGGCGCCGAGCGCCAGGCGCGCCGCGGCGATCTTGGTCACCATGCCGCCCGAGCCGACCCCGGAGCTCGAGGCGCCGGCCATGGCGGCAATCGCGGGCGTTACCTCCTCGATCAGGTCGAAGCGGCGGGCGGCGGCATCGCGTCCGGGATCGGCGCTATAGAGGCCGTCAATGTCGGACAGCAGGACCAGCACCTCGGCGGTTGCCATCTCGGCCACCCGGGCGGCCAGGCGGTCATTGTCGCCATAGCGGATCTCGGTGGTCGCCACCGTGTCGTTCTCGTTGATCACCGGCACCGCGCCCAGCTTCATCAGGGTGCCGAGGGTCGAGCGGGCATTGAGGTAGCGGCGGCGATTTTCCGTGTCGTCGAGGGTCAGCAGGACCTGGGCGACCGGGATCTGGTGGGCCGCCAGGACCTCCTGCCAGGCGTGGGCGAGGCGGATCTGGCCGACGGCGGCGGCGGCCTGGCTCTCCTCCAGCTTCAGCGGCCCCCGGGGCAGGCCCATCTGGCGCCGGCCCAGGGCGATTGCGCCCGAGGACACCAGGAGGATCTCCTTGCCCGCCGCGCGCCAGGCGGCGAGGTCGCTGGCCACGCCGTCCAGCCAGTGGCGGCGCAGCCGGCCGCTGGCCTGGTCGACCAGCAGGGCCGAGCCGATCTTGACGACGACGCGGGTGGCCGCGTCGAGCCGGTCGGCGCTGCTCGGGGGGTGGGTTTCGGGGGCTGCGGACATGGCGGTTTCCGGGTGGCGGGGACGGCGGGCGGGCAGGCAGGCGCCCGTCACGGTCGCCAGGGCGCCGGTCCCGCCGGTGCGTTGCTCGGCCGGTCCGCGGCCAGGGTCGCCGCCCGCCGGGCCAGGATCGGCCGGGCCAGGGCGCGCAGCAGGCCCTCGATGCCGTGGCCGGTCTGGCCCGAGACCAGGTGCACGGCGGCCCGCGGGACGCGGGCCGAGCGGGCCACCGCCGCGATCTTTGCCGCGGCGTCGGCCGCGTCCAGGGCATCGGCCTTGTTGAGCGCGATCAGCTCCGGCTTGTCGGTCAGGCCGTGACCATAGGCGCGCAGTTCGCGCCGAATGGTGCGATAGGCCGCCTGGACATCATCCTGGGTGCCGTCGATCAGGTGCAAAAGGATGTTGCAGCGTTCGACATGGGCCAGGAAGCGGTCGCCCAGGCCGACCCCCATATGGGCGCCCTCGATCAGGCCGGGCAGGTCGGCGACGACGAATTCCTGGCCGTCCACGGCGACCACGCCCAGTTGCGGCTGCAGGGTGGTGAAGGGATAGTCCGCGATCTTGGGCCGGGCGCGCGAGGTCGCCGCCAGGAAGGTCGACTTGCCGGCATTGGGCAGGCCGACCAGGCCGACATCGGCGATCAGCTTCAGCTTCAGCCACAGCCAGCGCTCCACCCCCTCCTGGCCGGGATTGGCGTGGCGCGGCGCCTGATTGGCGGGGCCCTTGAAATAGGCATTGCCGAAGCCGCCATGGCCGCCCTTGAGCAGCACCACCCGCTGGCCGACCCGGGTCAGGTCGAGCAGCACGGTCTCGCCATCCTCGTCCAGGAGTTCGGTGCCCATGGGCACCTTCAGCACGATATCGGCGCCGCGGGCACCGTGGCGGTCCTTGCCCATGCCATGGACCCCGGTGCCGGCCTTGAAATGCTGCTGGTAGCGGTAATCGATCAGGGTGTTGAGGCCGGCGACGCATTCCACAACGACATCGCCGCCATGGCCGCCGTCGCCGCCGTTGGGGCCGCCGAACTCGATGAATTTCTCCCGCCGGAACGAGACGCAGCCGGCCCCGCCGTCGCCGCTGCGGACGAAGATCTTGGCGGTATCGAGGAATTTCATGGGGGGTTCTCCGGGGTCCGGGCCCAGGCCCGGCGACCCCGGCGAGACCCGATTGGCCTATTCGGCCGCTTCGGCAGCCACCGGGACGACCGAAACATAGGTGCGGCCCAGCTTGCCCGTGGCGAACTTGACCTGGCCCGGGGCGACGGCGAACAGGGTGTGGTCCTTGCCGATCCCGACATTGGCGCCGGGATGGACCTTGGTGCCGCGCTGGCGGACCAGGATATTGCCCGGGATCACGGCTTCGCCGCCGAACTTCTTGACGCCGAGCCGGCGACCGGCCGAATCGCGGCCGTTGCGCGACGAGCCGCCTGCCTTCTTATGCGCCATGACGAATTCTCCTCGAGAAGGGTGGCGTGGCTCAGCCCGCCGTGATGCCGGTGATTTTCAGCACCGTCAGGTCCTGGCGGTGGCCGTTCTTGCGCCGGGAATTCTGCCGCCGGCGCTTCTTGAAGACCAGCAGCTTGGGGCCGCGGGCCTGGCCGACGATCTCGGCCGCCACCGAGGCGC
>JAJFJE010000134.1 GCA_021774355.1 Alphaproteobacteria bacterium | reverse complement strand
ATCCAGGGCACCGACCAGACGCCGGTCCACCAGCCCCAGGGGCGGGCTGCTCACGGTCACGACGGCGACGCCGTCGGCATGGTCTATCGACACCAGGTCCATTGAAACATCCTTAGCCCGACTGCAGGTAACGGACGGCAGCGTCACGCTCGAACAGGTACAGGAGAATACGCAAGGCGTGGCCGCGAGGCGAGCCGAGCTGGGGGTCCCGCTCGAGAATCAGCCGGGCATCGTCGCGGGCCATCGCCATCAGTTCGTCCTGGCTCGACAGGTCGGCCAGCCGGAAGCTGGGAATGCCGGATTGCCTGGTTCCCAGGACCTCGCCGGCGCCCCGGATCGCCAGGTCGGCTTCGGCGATGACGAAGCCGTCGTCGCAGGTGCGCAGCACCTCCAGGCGCTTGCGCGCGGTCTCGCCGGCCGCCGGGGCGTAGAGCAGGATACAGAAGGAGGGCCGTGTGCCACGGCCGACGCGGCCGCGCAGCTGATGCAGCTGGGCCAGGCCAAAGCGCTCGGCATGCTCGACCACCATCACGGTCGCGTTGCGGACATCGACGCCGACCTCGATAACCGTGGTGGCCACCAGGATTTTCAGCGCGCCCGCCGCGAAGCGGGTCATGACCTGGTCCTTTTCCCGGGCTTTCAGCCGGCCGTGAATCAGCCCCACAGCGTCGCCGAAACGCGCCTTGAGGTGGGCATGTCGTTCGTCCGCGGCGACCAGGTCGAGCCCTTCGGCCTCGGTCACCAGGGGGCATACCCAATAGACCTGCGCGCCGTCGTCCAGCGCCCGGGCGACCGCGGCGACCATGTCGTCGAGCCGCGCCAGCGTCACGACCCGGGTGTCGACCGGGACCCGGCCGGGTGGCTTTTCGACGAGGCGCGAGACGTCCATGTCGCCGAAGGCGGTGAGGGTCAGGGTCCGCGGGATCGGCGTTGCGCTCATCACCAGGACGTCGAGGCCGCTGTCGCCCTTGGCCGCCAGGGCCAGGCGCTGGTCGACCCCGAAGCGATGCTGTTCGTCGATCACCACCAGGCCGAGGTCGCGGAACACCACCTCGCCTTCGAGCAGGGCATGGGTGCCGACCGCAATGGCAATCTCGCCGGCCGCCAGTTCGGTCAGCAGGCGGCGTCTTTCCCGGCCGCTGTCGCGCGCCGTCAGGACCGCAAGGCGGATGCCGGCCGCCGCGCAGAGCGGCTCGAGGGTCTGGGCGTGCTGGCGGGCCAGGATTTCCGTTGGCGCCATCAGGCAGGCCTGCCGGCCGGCCTCGACGGCGATCAGCATGGCGAACAGAGCGACCACCGTCTTGCCCGCGCCGACATCCCCCTGCAGCAGGCGCAGCATCGCCGTCGGGGTCGCCAGGTCGCCGGCGATTTCGGCGATGGCCTGGGTCTGGGCTGTGGTCAGGCGGTAGGGCAGGGCCGCCTCGACCCGGGCCTGCAATCGGCCATCCCCGGCAAGGGAACGACCGCGCGGCCGGCGCAGGCGGCGGCGGACCAGGGCCAGGGCCAACTGGTTGGACAGCAACTCGTCATAGCCCAGACGGCGCAGGGCCGGGGCGTCGGCGGCCAGGTCCGAGACCTGCCGGGGCATGTGCAGTTGTGCCAGGGCGGTGTGCCAGTCAGGCCAGGCCTCGCGTTGCTTCAGCGCGGGATCGAGCCATTCCGGCAAGGCCGGCGCCAGGGCCAGGGCGGTGCGGATCGCCCGGCCCATGACCCGGGCCGACAGTCCCGCGGACAGCCCGTAGATCGGCTCGACCGCAGGGATCTGGTCCGCCTGGTCGAGCGCCACGGCATAGTCCGGATGGGGCATCTGGCGAACGCCGTCATAGCTCTCGACCCGGCCCGAGATCAGCCGCCGGGCGCCCACGGGATAAAGCTTCTTCAGCCACTCCGGGTCGGCCGTGAAGTAGACCAGCGCCAGGTCACCGGTGGCGTCCGAGACCATCACCCGGTACGGCGCCCGCCGGCTGCGCCCAGGGTGGTGGGCGTCGACCGTGACCTCGATGGTGGCGATCTGGCCGAGCGGCGCGGCCGCCACGGTCGGCCGGGCGCGCCGGTCATGCAGGCCAAAGGGACGATGAAACAACAGGTCGATGATGGCTTCGCCGTCGATCGCCTTGGCCAGGGGGCGCACGAGCTTGGGCCCGACGCCTTTCAGCGCCGTCAGCGGTTTGAACAGCTCGTACAGAATCTCCGGTCGCATGGCGCCGGCAGGCTAGCGCCAACCCGGGGGCAGCGCCACCGGGCGAAGGCCGCCGCCGCCATATTGCCCTTGACCGCGGCCGGCCGGACCCGTCATTTTGGATCCATGTATTTTCGCGCGCATGGAAAACGTCTCGGACGACTTATTTGACCGGTGCCCCAGGGCGCCGGGTGCAGGCCGTTCGTCTTTTCCTAACATTTGCGTGAGCCAATTCCATGATCGACCAGCGATCGATGCGTGCCGTTCGGGGGCATTCCGTCGGACGGCGTCCTGACAGCTGCAGCCGTCGGGCCCGACTTACCAGCGGTCGCCGTCAACCGGCGACCATCCGGTTTCGCCCCGCCGCTGTCCGATAGCTGAAAGAATGTGCCATGAGCCGTATGCCCGTTGAAAAATACCGTCCCTTCCAGCCGATCGATCTGCCCGATCGCCGCTGGCCGTCGCAAACCATCGAGCGCGCCCCGGTGTGGTGTTCGGTGGACCTGCGCGACGGCAACCAGGCCCTGATCGAGCCCATGGGGCACGAGCGCAAGCTGCGCATGTTCGAGACCCTGGTGGCGATGGGCTTCAAGGAAATCGAGGTCGGCTTCCCCGCGGCCTCGCAGACCGACTTCGAT
>JAJFJE010000133.1 GCA_021774355.1 Alphaproteobacteria bacterium | reverse complement strand
CACCTCCGACGCCGATGCTTACGCCGAGACGGTCGCGGGCCGGGCCCGGGCCCTGGGCCAGCGGGTCGAACTCGACAGCCGCAACGCCAAGATCAACCTCAAGGTGCGCGAGCACAGCCTGACCAAGGCGCCCTATATGATCGTCCTGGGCAAGCGCGAGGCGGAGCAGAACCAGGCGGCGCTGCGCAAGCTCCATGGCGGCGAGCAGACCGTCGCCGGCCTCGACGAGACCCTCGCCCGCCTGGTCGCGGAAGCCCGCCCGCCGGCCTAAGCCGCGGCCCGACCCGGGGCCGCGGGGCCGGCGGCGGCTCACCAGCGCAGCGGCGCGCCCTGGTCGGCCTTGATCAGGGGACCAACGGCATAGCGATAGGCGATATCCCGGATCAGCGGGTGACGGAACAGATTATCCGTGTCGAGCGGCCGATGGGGCAGCGGGAAGCTGTCGACCAGGGGCTGGGGATCGATGGCCAACGGCGACCAGGCTTGGTCGATCGCGCCGATCAGCCGGGGCCAGTCGAGCGGCTGGTCGTGGGGCCAGGCATAATGCGTCAGGCTGCGCCGCCCCACACCCAGATAGAAATCGACCATCCGCTTGTCGATGCGCGGCTTGGCCTCGAGGTCGGTGCGGCTGAGGCCGGCGTCCCCCCGGGGCGAGAAATAGAGGCAGGGAATGCCGAAGGCCTCGGCGATCACCATGCCGTGGAGGCTGGTCGAGACGATCCGCTTGCAGGACAGGATCTCTTCGAGCTTGGCCTCGAGGCCGCCGGCGCCGACCGGGGTCAGGGTGTTGATCAGGCGAATATCGTCCGCCAGTTCGGCCGGCACCCGGTAGCGCAGCAGCGTGGCCTTGGGGCCCGCCGTCAACGCCCGGCCATCGAGTTCGGAGAGATGCAGGATCACGCCCAACTCGTGGCGCTTGGGCCCCGCGGGGCGAAAGAACCGGGGCAGATGGGCGACCGGGTCGCCATAATGGGTGGCGACGCTGCCGGTCGCCGCCGCCAGGATTCGGGCCGTCAACGGTCCCCGGGCGGCGGCCACGGTGAAGCGGGTATCCGGCGGCGGCGCCCATTTGCCGGCCGCGGCCTGGCCGGGGCGGCGAGCCTCGCTCATGCCGGTGCCCCAGACGACGATATCGCCGCCCTCGAAGCCATGGGCAATGGTGCCGACGCAGGACATGCGCACCGATTTCGACGCCATGGGACGCCGGTCGACCGGCAGGCCGGCAAAGGCCGCCACCATCACCGGGCTGAGGGCATCGCCCAGATTGAGATAGTCCTGGGCCTCGGTCGCCGCTGCCCAGATCAAGGGAACCTTGCCGTGCCGGGCCACAAGGTCGGCAAATTGTCCTGTCATATCCGCCCGGTTCCTCGCTGCCTCGTCGGGGCATCCTAGCCCGGGCCGCCGCCGCCCGGCCAGCGCACCCGGACGGGACGCCAGAGGCTTGAACCCCCCGAGGCTTCGGGCTAGGGTCCGCGCCTATCCAAGCAGCGGACAACGCCATGTCGGTCGATCCCGAAACCGTGAAACGAATCGCGCGCCTGGCGCGCATCCGGGTCGACCAGGACGAACTGGCCGGCTTCGCCGCCGAGTTGAACGGCATATTGGGGTTCATCGAACAACTGGCGTCGGTCCCGGTCGATCAGGTCCCGGCGATGACCAGCGGTGTCGACCTTGCCCTGCCCTGGCGCGCCGATCAGGTGACCGATGGCGGCAATCCCGAAATCGTCCTGGCCAATGCGCCGGGGCGGATGGAAGGCTTCTACACCGTGCCCAAGGTGGTCGAATGAGTGCCCTGACCGCGCTGACCCTGGCCGAGGCCCGCGACGGCCTGCACGCCCGGCAGTTTTCCGCAACCGAGCTGACCGCCGCCCATGTGGCGGCGATCGAGGCGGCCCGGCCGCTCAACGCCTTCATCACCGAGACCGCCGAACGGGCGCTCGACGCCGCGGCCGCCGCCGACCAGCGCCTGGGACGCGGCGAAGGGGGCGCGCTCGAGGGGCTGCCGCTGGCAATCAAGGACCTGTTCTGCACCCGGGGCGTGGCCACCACCGCCGGCTCGCGCATTCTCGATGGCTTCGTGCCGACCTATGAATCGACCGTCACCGCCCGGCTATGGGCGGCCGGGGCAGTCCTGCTGGGCAAGCTCAACCTCGACGAATTCGCCATGGGCTCGTCGACCGAAAGCTCCTGTTTCGGCACCACCATCAATCCCTGGCGGCGGGCCGGCGATGCCACGCCCCTGGTGGCCGGGGGCTCGTCCGGGGGCTCCTCTGCAGCCGTGGCGGCCGGGCTGTGCCTGGGCGCGACCGGTACCGATACCGGCGGCTCGATCCGCCAGCCGGCCGCCTTCACCGGCATTGTCGGGCTGAAGCCGTCCTATGGCCGCTGTTCACGCTTCGGCATCGTCGCCTTCGCCTCGTCGCTCGACCAGGCCGGGCCGATGACCCGGACGGTCCGCGACGCCGCCATCCTGCTCGGCACCATGGCCGGTCACGACCCCCAAGATTCGACCAGCGTGCCGGCGCCGGTACCGGACTACGAGGCGGCCCTGACCGGCGACGTGCGGGGCCTGCGCATCGGCGTGCCCAGGGAATACCGGGTCGACGGCATGGCGCCCGAGATCGAGACCCTGTGGCAGCAGGGCGTCGCCTGGCTGAAGGCGGCCGGCGCCACCATCGTCGAGGTCAGCCTGCCCCACACCCATCACGCCCTGCCCGCCTATTACATCGTGGCGCCGGCCGAGGCCTCGTCCAACCTCGCCCGCTATGACGGCGTGCGCTTCGGCCTGCGCGTCCCCGGCGGGACGCTCGACGAGATGTATGAGAACACCCGCGGCGCGGGCTTCGGGCGCGAGGTCAAGCGGCGCATCCTGATCGGCACCTATGTGCTCTCCCACGGCTATTACGACGCCTATTACCTGCGTGCCCAGAAGCTGCGCAGCCTGATCGCCGGTGATTTCGCCCAGGCCTTCGCGGCGGTCGATGCCATCCTGACCCCCACCACCCCGTCGCCGGCCTTTGCCCTGGGCGAGAATTCCGACGATCCGGTCGCCATGTATCTGAACGACGTCTTCACCGTGACCGCGAACCTCGCCGGGCTGCCGGCCCTGTCGGTGCCGGCCGGGCGCGCCGCCAACGGCCTGCCGCTGGGCCTGCAGCTGATCGGCCGGGCGTTCGACGAGGCCCGCCTGCTGAATATCGGTTACGCCCTGGAACAGGCCGCGGGGCCCGCGCCCAAGCCGGCCCGCTGGTGGGAGGCCGCCTGATGAACGCCCTGATCGATGGCACAAACGGGCCCTGGGAAATGGTCATCGGGCTGGAAGTCCATGCCCAGGTAACCTCTGAAGCTAAGCTGTTCTCGGGCGCTGCGACCGCCTTCGGGGCGCCGCCCAACACCCAGGTGAGCCTGGTCGATGCCGGCTTTCCCGGCATGCTGCCGGTGATCAATGCCCGCTGCGTCGCCCAGGCCGTACGCACCGGCCTGGGCCTGAAGGCCACGATCAACCACCATTCGGTGTTCGACCGGAAGAATTACTTTTATGCCGATCTGCCCCAGGGCTATCAGATTTCCCAGTATCTGCAGCCGATCGTGGGCAAAGGCAGCCTGATCCTCGACATGCCCGATGGCAGCAGCCGCGAAATCGGCATCACCCGGCTGCATCTGGAACAGGATGCCGGCAAGAGCCTGCACGACCAGCACCCGTCGCTCAGCTTCATCGATCTCAACCGCTCGGGAATCGCCCTGATGGAGATCGTCTCGGAGCCGGACATGCGCACCGCCGAGGAGGCCGGCCTCTACCTGACCAAGCTGCGCGCGATCCTGCGCTATCTCGGGACCTGCGACGGCAACATGGAGGAAGGCTCGATGCGCGCCGACGTCAATGTCTCTGTGCGCCGCCCCGGCGACGCCTTCGGCACCCGCTGCGAAATCAAGAACGTCAACTCCATCCGCTTCGTCAAGCAGGCGATCGAGTACGAGGCACGGCGCCAGATCGCGATCCTGGAGGATGGCGGGACCATCCACCAGGAAACCCGCCTCTACGACGCCGGCAAGGGCGTCACCCGCTCGATGCGCTCCAAGGAAGACGCCCACGACTACCGCTATTTCCCCGATCCGGACCTGCTGCCCCTGGTGCTGGAACCCGCCTGGGTCGAGGCCTTGAAGGCCGATCTGCCGGAACTGCCCGACGAAAAGAAGGCCCGGCTGATCGCCGATTACGGCCTCAAGCCCTATGACGCCTGGGTCCTGGTGGCCGAGCGCGAACAGGCCGCCTTTTTCGAGGCGGTCGCCCGTGGCCGTGACGCCCGGCTGGCCGCAAGCTGGGTGATGGGCGATTTCTTCGCCATGCTGAACCGCCTGGGCAAGACGGTGACCGACAGCCCGGTCTCTGCCGATGCCCTGGGCGGGCTGCTCGACCTGATCGCCGACAACACCCTGTCCGGCCGCCTGGCCAAGGAGGTGTTCGAGGCCATGATCGAGACCGGCCAGCCGGCGGCGGCGATCGTCGAAGAGCGGGGCCTGCGCCAGGTGACCGACAGCGGCGCGATCGCCGGCGCCATCGACGCGGTGTTGACGCGCAACGCCGACAAGGTCGCCGAATACCGCGCCGGCAAGGACAAGCTGTTCGGCTTCTTCGTCGGTCAGGTGATGAAGGCAACGGCCGGCAAGGCCAATCCGGCGGCGGTCAACGAGTTGCTGAAGGCCCGGCTCGGCTGAGTCCGACCGGCCGGACGCGTCCCGATATTGCCCTTGTAGTTTGACCGGGCGTCCCCCATCTTGATTCCGTTCTCGTTTCGAGAGGGCAGGTTTTTGCGTGCATCGTTGTGAACAACGGCCCCGGACTCGTCCCCAAATTCGAACCTGATCCGGTCAGCGATCCCGCTGGCTGACTATGCTATTCCAGAAAGACAGACTATGACGACTGGTACCGTTAAGTGGTTCAATGCCACGAAGGGCTATGGCTTTATCGTTCCCGACGATGGCTCGAAGGATGTCTTCGTGCACATCTCGGCGGTGGAGCGCTCCGACCTCGGCAGCCTTCATGAGGGCCAGAAGCTCAGCTTCGAGCTCGAGCGCGGCAAGCAGGGCAAGGTCTCGGCGGTCAATCTCCAAGCCGCCTGACGACCGGCCTCAGCCGGCGCGGAAACCCCGCAGCGCCCAGCGCTGCGGGGTTTTTCTTTGACCGGGATGCCCGGTTTCCCCCGGGTTCCGAGGGGCCTCGCGCATGGGCGGCATGACGATCATTCCGGCAATGCCCTAACGTGTTGAAATAACGCGTCTTCAGACGGAGAACCGGATTCCGCTTCGCCTGACCGAGGCGCGGGCGTCGCCCCGTCGGCAGGGAAATACGTCGTGGCCGCAGGCCGATCCGGCCGCCTTCGCGGGCGCCGGCGGGGTGATTGGCGGCTCACAATTCCGGGCGGATTGCAGATTACCCTTGCAGTTGCGCGCGATAATGCGCAACTTCCTGTTCGTTCTCGTTTCGAGAGGGCCGGTTTCTCGAGTGCTTTGTTCTGAACAACGGCCCCGGATTCCTCCCACAAATCGAACCTGATGCGGCCAGCGATCCCGCTGGCTGACTATGACTATTCCAGAAAGACAGACTATGACGACTGGTACCGTAAAGTGGTTCAACGCCACGAAGGGCTTCGGCTTTATCGTTCCCGATGATGGCTCGAACGACGTCTTCGTGCACATCTCGGCGGTGGAGCGTTCTGAGCTCGGCAGCCTCCATGAAGGCCTGAAGCTCCGCTTCGAACTCGAGCGCGGCAAGCAGGGCAAGGTCTCGGCGGTCAATCTACAGGCCGCCTGACGCCCGCCCGCAGCCGGGCACGGAAACCCCGCAGCGCCCAGCGCTGCGGGGTTTTTCTTTGGGCCGTCCAGCGGCCCCCGGGACCTTGCCCGGATACCGGAGCGAAGGCCCGGCGCGGCAGCCGATTGACGGCGCAGGCGGCGCGGACCACGCTGCCGCCATGAGCATCCTGATCCATGGTACCTGTGTCGCCCTTGGGGAGGCCGGGGTCCTGCTGCGCGGCCCGTCGGGCAGCGGCAAGTCGGATCTCGCCTTGCGCCTGCTCGACGCCGGCGCCACCCTCGTTGCCGATGATCAGGTGGCCCTGCAGGACGATGGCGGCGGGCTGGTCGCCAGTGCGCCCGCGGCCCTCGCCGGATTGCTCGAGATTCGGGGGATCGGCTTGATGCGGGTCGCGGCACGCTCGGCACCGCTGCGGCTGGTCGCCGATCTGGTGTCGCCCGACGCGGTGCCCCGCATGCCCGAGCCCGCCCAGTGCCTGACCACGCTGGGCCCGTCTGCGGTGGCGCTGCCGTGCCTGGCGCTGGCCCCCTTCGAGGCGTCGGCCGTGGCCAAGGTAAAGCAGGCCCTGGCGCTGGCTCTCGGCCAGGCAATGGTGGTGCGATGACCGCCCAGCGGGTGCCGGTCCTGATCGTCACCGGCCTGTCCGGCGCCGGCAAGAGTTCGGCCCTCAAGGCCCTCGAGGATCTCGACTACGAGACCATCGACAATCTTCCCCTGCCCCATCTGACCGCCGTGCTGGCGAGCGGCGAGCATCCCGATCGGGGCATGGCGGTCGGCCTCGATTCGCGCAGCCGTGGCTTCACCGCGCCAGCCTTCCTTGCCGCCGTGGCGGGGCTGCGGGCGCGCGGCGACCTGGCCCTGCGCCTGCTGTTCCTCGATTGCGACGACATCACCCTGGGACGCCGCTTCCAGGAGACCCGCCGGCGCCATCCGATCGCCCGGGATCGCCCGATCGCCGAGGGCATCGCCCTGGAACGGCAGTTGATCGACAGCATCCGCAACCAGGCCGACCTGGTGCTCGACACCAGCATGCTGTCGATTCACGAGCTGAGGCGCTTGGTCGAGGCCCATTTTTCGCTTGATGACGGGGCAGCGATCACCGTCACCGTCCAGTCGTTCTCCTATCGACGGGGGGTCCCCCGGGAGGTCGACCTGCTGTTCGACGTGCGCTTTCTGGCCAATCCTCACTGGGACGCCGCCCTGCGCCCAGGAACCGGCAAGGATCCCGCCGTCGCCGCCTATATCGAGCGCGATCCCGCGTTCCAGCCCTTCTTCGAGCGGATCCGCGATCTGCTGCTGTTCCTGCTGCCGCTTTACCAGCGCGAGGGAAAGAGCTATCTGACCATTGCGTTCGGCTGTACCGGGGGGCGGCATCGTTCGATCCACATGACCGAAAGCATAAGCGAAGTCTTGCGTCAGGCCGGGCATCGGGTCACGGTCTTTCACCGCGATACGGTGATCGAGCCCGTCACATGAGGTGGTCTTGTCGAATGGAGCGATGATCGGGCTGGTCCTGGTAACTCACGGCCGCCTTGCCGAGGAGTTCATCAGCGCAACCGAGCATGTGGTCGGCCCGCAATCGGCGATGGCGGCCATCTGCATCGGTCCCGACGACGACATGGAACAACGCCGCCGGGACATCATCGACGCGGTGGCCAAGGTGGACCGCGGCAAGGGCGTGATCATCCTGACCGACATGTTCGGCGGCACCCCCTCGAATCTGGCCATTTCGGTGATGGAGCGGCCGGGGATCGAGGTCATTGCCGGGGTCAACCTGCCCATGCTGATCAAGCTGGCCAGCGTGCGCAGCAAGCTGCAACTGCCCGAGGCAATCGTTGCTGCCCAAGATGCCGGCCGGAAATATATCTCGGTTGCCAGTGCCTTGCTCAACGGCGAGGGCGACGGGTGACCGACAGGCCGCTCTCCGTCGAGATGGAAATCGTCAACCGCCGCGGCCTCCATGCCCGGGCGGCGGCCAAGTTCGTCCAGACGGCAAGCCGCTTCGAGGCCGATATCAAGGTGTCGAAGGACGGCACCACGGTCAGCGGAACCTCGATCATGGGCCTGATGATGCTGGCCGCGGCGATCGGCACCACCATCCAGGTCGCCGCCGCCGGGCCGGACGCGGAACCGGCCCTGGATGCCATCACCGCCCTGATCTCCGACCGCTTTCACGAAGGCGAATAGCGGCCATCCGATTGCCCGGGGAGGCCGGGCGCTATGGGGCCGGCGGCGGCCGGCGGCGGGTGGCCGCTTCCGACATAATCAGCTGGTGGACGGTCGGATCGGCCTCGGCCAGGCGGGCAAAATCGCGCCGGTCGAGCGACAGCAGCTGGCAGAAGCCGAGGGCCCGCACCGTGGCATTGCGCGGCTCCTCGAACAGCAGGGCGACCTCGCCGAAAAAGCTGCCGGTGCCCAGCCGGACCGGGCGGTCGAGTTCCACCTCGACCGCGCCGGACGAAATGAAATACATCTCGTCGCCCTGCTCGCCGCGGCTGACCACGGCCTCGCCGGGCAGCGCCAGATGGGGCCGCAGCAGTGCGGCCACGGCCGCCAGGGACGCCGGCGACAAATGGCAGAACATCGGCACCCGGCAGACCAGTTCGTCGCGGCCCAGCCCCAGATCCAGCCGCGGCGGCCGAGCGATTCGCTGGCGGCGCTCGTCGACCTCGCGCTGCAGGGCCTCGTGGATCTCCTCGCCGATCACCTCTTCGTCGAGCATCTCCCGGTAGGCAATGGTCTCCCGGCCCATCGCGGCACGCGACAGGTAGCGGGCCTGAAGCTCGTGGGAATAGGCGGGATATTGCAGCTTCAGGCCGTCCAGCGCCGCTTCGAGCGCGGCCCGGCGGCGGTCGAGCACGGCCGTCAACTGCACCGCCGCCGCGGCGCCCAGCATCGGTTCGAGGGTGCGGCCGAGAAAGCCCTGCAATTCCATGAGTGTCGCCTGCATCATCAAGAGGCGCTCGAAGCGGCGTTCCAGCAGGCCGGTCAGCAGCCAGACGACGCCCAGCCGGCGCTGCAGCCAGAGGGCCAGGCGGAACCCCCGGGAGAACGCCAGGATGCGATCGGCGACCGCGACATAGCCCGTTATGCCGCCGGCCTTGGCGGCGTCGGTCAACTGGGTGGCCTGGGCGAGCAGCGGCGCCACCACGTCGCGCCCGATCACCCGCCGTTCGAACAGGCGCAAATAGGCCGCCTGTTCGCGCAGCCCCAGGGTGACCAGCCCGGCATAGCCCTGGTCGCCGGCCGACTGGGCGCCCGCGGCCTCGAAGGCCGCGACGCTTGCCAGTTCGCCGAGGCGGCGTTCGTAGAAATTGCTGACCTCCTGGGCGGCCAGGGGATCGATGCGGTGGTCGGCCGCCAGGTCCTCGGCATGGCGTTTGACCGCCGCCAGGCTGATTGCCAGGACGCGGTCGCGGATCGCCTGGTCCCCGGCCGACATGCGGTCCAGCCCAAGCAGACGAATCAGCGGTTTGAGGGTCAGCCCGTTGACCAGCAGGGTGGACAGCACATAGGTGGTCGCCAGCAACATGACGAAGCGCTTGACGTCGGCGGGCAGCGCCTCCTCGGTGGCGGCAAGCGCCAGTGCCAGGGTCACCGCCCCGCGCATGCCGCCCCAGGCGATCACCAGCTTGTAGGCATTGCTGACCCGGGCGGCCAGGCGCACCGCCGCCAGGGCCGGCAACAGCCCGAACAGCACGACCAGGCGGGCCGCCAGGGCGGCGACGATCAGGGCCACCAGCAGCAGGGCATCGTGCCAGGTCATACCCGCCAGGGTGGGCGGGGTCAGCATGGCGGCCAGCAGGAAGATCAGGCTGTTGGCCCAGAATCCGAGGGTGGCCCAACTGGTCCGCAGGTAGCGCCAGTTTTCCGGCGCAATGCGGGTGCGCCCCAGGACGCCGAGGCCAAGCGAGAAGATCACCACCGCGACCACACCCGAGGCATGCAGGTAGGTGTTGGTGGCGATATAGACGAGATAGGTTCCGGCGACGGTCAGGGTCAATTCCGCCAGCCGATTGTCCTTGAGCGACGGTAGCAGCAGCGAGGCGCCGAAGGCGAAGGCAAGACCGCTGGCAAAGCCGCCCAGAAACTCCACCAGGAACTCGCCGAGCCCGCCCAGAACGCTGATCGAACTGCCCTCGACCAGCGCCGCCGAGAGCAGGCTGAACAAGGTGATGGCCGCGGCGTCGTTGAACACCGATTCGCCCTCGACCAGCAGGGTCAGGCGCCGGGGCGCGCCGAGGTCCCGGAAAATCGCGATGACCGCCGCCGGGTCGGTGGTCGAGATGATCGAGGCCAGCAGCAGGCACGCCAACAGGCTGTAGGGACCTACGGCAGCCAGGGTGATCCCGACGAAAAAGGTCGCCAGGACGACCGCCACCACCGCCAAAGCGAGTACCGGAAACAGGTCGTCGAGCAGCGCCCGGACCTCGATCCCAAGGGATGCCTCGAACAGCAGAACCGGCAGGAAGACGACCAGAAACACCGTCGACGACGAGGTGAAATTGCCCCAGGCGGCGAACAGGTCGTCGAAGAATCCCCCGCCCGGCGCGGCGTTGACCACCGATGCCCCAAGCCCCACCGCGATGCCCACCAGGGCGAGCACCACGCTGTAGGGAACACGCAGGCGCTGGGCCAGCGATGGCAGCAGGCTGACCACCACCATGAGACCGGCGACGGCGAAGACGGTAGCGACAATGCTGGTCATCGGCTGGTCTGGTCCTGGCGACTCGGCTGTGGCGCCGCGCCAGGATAGCAGGGCCGGCCGGTCGCCAGCGACTCCGCGCTGCGCCCCCCCGCCGCAGGCCTGCCAGCCGGGGGCGGATGATCCCGCTTGACCGCCATCCGCCTGACTGTTCACCATTCGTACCGGCACCAGCCAAATTCCCGCCACAATGGGGCCTGCCACCATGGAGACAGCGATGCCGGCGCTTTTGCCGACGACCACCTTGGGTAAGGAGGCCGGCGAGGTTGCCCGGGGGACACTGCGGCTCCTTGCCGCACTTGGATTTCACGGCGTCCGCGAATTTACCCTGGCCAATGGCCGGCGCGCGGATATTGCGGCGATCGACGGCGGCGGCCGGCTGCTGATGGTCGAGATCAAGGTCAGCCTCGCGGACTTCCGGGCCGACCGCAAATGGCCCGACTATCTCGACTATTGCGACGCTCTGGCCTTTGCGATTCCGCCCGGCCTGGCGCGCGCACCGTTCGAGCAGGCGGCGGCGGCGCCGGAAACCACAGGCCTGATCGTGGCGGACCGGTTTGGCGGCAGCCTGCTGCGCGCACCGGCCTGGACCCGCCTCCATGCCAGCAGGCGCAAGGCGGTCACCGTGCGGCTCGCCCTGGTCGCTGCCGCCAGATTGCAGGTCCTGCACGATCCGGACTGCGCCGGAATGCCCTGATCGGGCCGCCGGGCCCATGGCGCCTGCGCAAGTCCTTGTTCCCTTTCCCGATAAGCGCTTGTGAGGGTTAGTCCCTTTGGCTAGTATCGCGAACGGCTGATGGGGGGCCAGCCGGTTGGTCGCCGCAGGTGCAGGCGGCCCACCGGCGGTAGGTGCCGTCCCGCCACTACAGGGCCCGACACCACAGGGAACGAGTCACGGGATGGCCAATTCGAGCGACCCCCATGGAAACGACGTTGCAGGACGACAGCCGTCACCTGGAAGAGTTGCGTCGGTCGTCGGCCTGAAACGTCTGGCTTCTCAGCCCGGGTCCGTGCTGGCCATGGGCATGGCATTTGCCGCCCTCGCGGCGGGCCTCGGCGGCTGCACGACCGTCGCCAGGACCGTCAACACCGCAAGTTTCGGCCTGCTGGGCAACAGCAATGCCGGGGCAGCACCGACCACCACCTATGACCAGGCGGTGCAGCGGGCGGCCCCGGCCAATGCCATCGTCGCCACCGGCACCGTGGTCGGCCAGAAGGTCGAGCGAATCAATAATGATCTCGGCCGCCTGAGGGACACGATCGCTGCCCAGCGGCAGAGCACCAATCAGATCAAGGCGCAGACCGTGGCGGCATCCGAGGCCTATCACGGCATCGTGGCAGCGCTTCAGGCCCGCCTGCAGGTGGGCACGACCCCCGGCAACCCCCTGCTGATCGAACAGTGGAACCAGGCCCAGACCCAGCTCGACTCGGTCACCACATCGGTCAATACCCTGGGCCAACTGGCCCAGGCCGTGTCGGGTTCGGCCAGCGCGGCGTCGTTCCTGCTCAGCGAAACCCAGGCCGCCATGGGGCTGTCGGGCGGGATCGATCAGGACCGTGCGTCGCTGGTGGTGCTGGCGGACCAGGCATCGAACCTGGTCGGCCAGGTCGAGAAGCTGATGGGCGATATCTCCGACCAGATTTCGCGCCAGACGGTCTATGTCGCCGGCGAGCGGGGCAATTTGACCACCCTTGCCCTGGCCGTCCGCAACGGCGAGATCTACGGCGAATCGATCACCACCCGCAGCTTCACCGCGAGCCGGGTCGGGCAGACCGCATTCGACGGCGCGGGCGGCGGCGCGGCTGCCCCGCCATCATCGGCGATCAACGGCCGGCGCGCCTTGGTCACGATTCGCTTCGATCACGACGACGTGGCCTATCAGCAGGCGCTCTACACGGCGGTTTCCAAGGTGCTCGAACAGCGGCCGCAGAGCGGCTTCGACCTGATCGCCCTGGCGCCGACTGCTGGCACCGCCGCCGATATCGCCTCCAACCAGAGCCGGTCCAAGCGCTTCGCCCAGGATGTATTGCGGACCCTGACCGATATGGGGGTCCCGTCCAACAAGGTCGCCCTGTCGGCCATCACCTCCGACCAGGCCGCCGTGAACGAGGTCCGCCTCTACGTCCGGTGACGGGCCCGCTGTTTCCGACCGGTCAAGCGTTCCAGACGTCCCGATAACAGCGCAGACTGCCCAGCGTCTCGGCGGCATAGACACCCCGCGCCACGGCCCGGGCCAGGCAATCGGCGGCCATGTGGCCAAGCCGCGCCAGTTCCAGGGCCCGCGGCTCGGCCATCGGCAGGTCGCCGGTCGACAGGGCAAATACGGTATCGCCATCGAATGGGGTATGGGCCGGCCGGATCGCCCGCGCCAGCCCGTCCTGGGCCATGATGGCCAGGCGCCGGGCCATGGCCTTGTCCAGCGCCACATTGGTGGCGACCACGGCAATGGTGGTATGGGCGCCGAGCTTGCCGTCGGAGGGCAGGCCATAGTCCGGGGGACGCACCGCTTCGGCCCGCCCTGGCCGGCGGCCGCCGAATTCGTCGCCCCATTCCAGAGCATGGGCCCAGAACACCGCACTGTCGGGCAAGGTGACGCTGCCGACCGCATTGACCGCGACCAGGGCCCCCACCTGAACCGCCCCCGCGACCACCGAGGCAGAACCAAGGCCACCCTTCAGGGTTCCCGCCTGGGCACCGGTTCCCGCCCCGGCATTGCCCAGGGCAAACGCCACCGCCGCCTGGCGCAGGGCCGCCAGCCCCAGCCGCCGATAGGGCGACTCCAGGCCCCAGGCCTTGTCGCCGCCATTGGCCAGGTCGAACAGGATCGCCGCCGGCACCACGGGAACCGGCATCGGCGCACCAAGGATCGTGAGGCCCCGCCCGGCCGCCGATAGTCCCGAAACCACGCCGTCGGCTGCCGCCAGGCCAAACACGGAACCGCCGGCCAGGACAACGCCGTGGAACTGGTCGACCAGATTGGACGGATCGAGCGCATCGGTCTCGCGGGTGCCCGGCGCACCGCCCCTGATGTCGACGGCGACCACCGCCGGGTGGTCGGGCAGCACCACCGTCACCCCGGAACGGAGCCCGAGATCCTGGGCGTTGCCGACCTTGAGGCCGGCCACGTCGGTGATCAGGTTGCGCGGTCCGGGCATCGGCCCCTCGCCCAGGCCTGGCGGCACGGCGCCTTCGGTATCGTCAGCAGTCATCGGGCGACTCTACAGTCTCGGTGCCGGACCGCCAGGGGCTGTCGCGCCGGCGCCAGGCCACCGCCTCAGGCCATATGCAGCTTTTCCAGGATCTCGCCCGCCAGTTGCCGGATCTCCTCCGCGGCGACCCCCCGGCCCTGGGCTTCGGTGACGCCAAGACCATCCTGCATCGCCGCGGCGAAGATCACCCGGGCCCCCAGGCGGGTCAGCGCGGTCGGATAATTCGCCTTGGCGATCTCGCGCAAGACCTGGTCGTTCAGTTTGCCCCGGGGGGACACGCGATTGATGACCACCATGGCCGGCACCCGGGCCTTCTTCGCCATTTCCAGGGTCGGGCGCGTCGCCCACAGGTCCATCGGCGACAATTGGATGGGCAGGACCACCAGATCGGCCTCGCGGATCGCGGTCATCGCCGTCTGCTCGGTATGGGGCGGGCTGTCGACCAGCACCAGATCGGCTTCCCGCTTGGCCTTGTCGATTTCCGTCCCGGCGCGCCAGCCGGCCGCCAACCGGAGCGTCAGGGCACTGGTGCCGGCATTGAAGGCTGCGCGAACCCGCATCCAGGCCGCCAGGCTTTCCTGGGGATCGGTATCCACCACCGCAACCTTGTGGCCCATTTCCGCCAAGGCGACCGCCAGGTGGGCACACAGCGTCGTCTTGCCAGCACCGCCCTTCTGCTGGGCAATGGTGACCACTTTTCCCGCCATCGCTGCGCCCCTTTGTTGCATTGCAATGAAGTTAGCCTTGCTTTACGGAAGATAGAAGCGAAAGCAGCGGCGGTCATCCCTTTGGCGGCCGTGTGAGGCGACGATGCGGTTGACTTGTCCCAAGCCCCCCCGTATAGACCGGGCTCGTTTGGCGACCGGCTCGGCCGGTGCCCCTTAGCTCAGGAGTCATAGACGGTGAAGCGGACCTATCAACCGAGCGTCCTTGTACGCAAGCGCCGCCACGGCTTCCGCGCCCGCATGGCCACCGTCGGCGGCCGGCAGGTGCTGGCCCGGCGGCGGGCAAAGGGACGCAAGCGTCTCTCGGCTTAAGATCATGCCGGCCGGACTTGGGCCGGCCGCCACGGAACGGCCGCATGCAGATGACGCGCCCAGCCGGATGCCGGCCGGGATGCTGCAACTGGTGGGCCTGAAGACGCGGCAGGAGTTTCTGGCGGTGGCTGGGACGCGGCGCAAGTTCACCACCCCTGGCCTCATGCTCCAGGTCAGGCCCCGCGACGACGGCGATGCCACGCTGGCCGGGGTCGGCTTCACGGCATCGCGCAAGGTCGGCAACGCGGTCTGCCGCAACCGCACCAAGCGCCGCCTGCGGGCGCTCGCCCGGACCGTTCTCGCCTGTGATGCCCAGGGTGCCAACGACTATGTTCTGGTCGGCCGCAGCGAGACTGCGGCACGGCCGTTTTCGGCGCTCGCCGGCGATCTGCGGACGGCCCTGCGCCGGCTCGGCCTGGTACGGGTTTCGGCGTCATGATCGCCCGGCTGGCCGCCGCCCTGCTCAGCCTTCCGGTCCTGGTCTGGCGCTACATGGTGTCGCCGCTGCTGCCGCCCAGTTGCCGCTACATGCCCAGTTGTTCGGCCTATGCGCTGGAAGCGTTGCGCCGCCACGGTCCGATCGTCGGGACCGGTCTTACCGTTCGCCGGCTGTGCCGTTGTCACCCCTGGGGCGGCTTCGGTTATGATCCGGTGCCGCAGAAAGCCGCCGCGGTGCCGCCGCGGGCACGAGGATAGTCATGCAAGATCAACGCAACCTGATCCTGGCGGTGGTCGCGTCGCTGCTCATCTTCCTGGGCTTTCAATATTTCATCGAGGCGCCGCGCCAGGCCCAGCGCAAGGCGGAACTGGCCACCCAGCAGGCCCTTGAGGTCCAAAGCGCCGCCAAGGGCGTGCCGGCGGCAACCATCGCCCCGGCGGTCGCTAGCAACGCCGCGCCGGCGGCGCCGCGCCTGGCCATTCACTCCGACCAGCTCAGCGGCAGCCTGTCCCTGGCCGGCGGCCGCTTCGACGACCTGACCCTCGAGGACTACCGGGCCACCACCGCCCCCGACAGTCCCAAGATCACCCTGCTGGCGCCGCTCGATTCCGCGCAGCCCTATTTCGCCCAGGTCGGCTGGACGACCACGCAGGCGGGCGTGGCGCTGCCGACCGACAACACGGTGTGGAGCGGCACCGGTACCCTGACCCCGACGACCCCGGTGACCCTGCGCTGGGACAATGACCAGGGGCTGGTGTTCAAGCGCACCGTGGCACTCGACGCCCATTACATGTTCACCATCGAGGACAGTGTCGAGAACCACACCGGCGCGCCCGTCACCCTCTACCCCTATGCCTATGTCGCCCGGCTCGAGACCCCTGCCACCGAAGGCCAGTTCGGCCTGCACGAGGGCCCCGTCGGCGTGATCCAGGGGACGCTGCAGGAGCATTATTACGACAAGCTGCGCA
>JAJFJE010000132.1 GCA_021774355.1 Alphaproteobacteria bacterium | reverse complement strand
CAGATCGGCCACCAGGTCCATCTGCGCGGCGCTGGCGTCGCCCGGCGCCTTGCCCGGCGGCTTCAGCGAGATCGTGACGATGGCATGGCCCGATACCTTGTGGCCGTGGATATTGGTCCGCGCGAAATCGCGGAAGCCCGGGTCCTCGATCTTGCGGGCCTCGAAGGCGCCCGAGAGTGCCGGCAGCGCGCGATAGGGCGGCGGGGCGAAATAGGCCTTGATGCGGGCGATTTCGCCCGGCGGCAGGGCGACGCTGCCGCGGCTGCGCCGGAACTCCTCGTCGACCGCTGCGGCAAAGGCCTCCGGGCCCATCTCGTTGACCAGGATCTTGATCCGCGCCTTGTAGATATTGTCGCGGCGGCCCAGCTCGTTATAGACCCGCAGGCAGGCCGTGGCGTAGTCGAGCATGTCCTCCGGCCGGACAAAGGCGTTGATCCGCTTGGCGACCACCGGGGTCCGCCCGAGCCCGCCGCCGATCCAGAATTCGAAGCCCATCGCGCCGGCGTCGTTGCGCACGATGACGATGCCGATGTCGTGAACCTTGATCGCCGCGCGGTCCCGCGGGCTGCCGGTCACCGCGATCTTGAACTTGCGCGGCAGATAGGAGAATTCCGGGTGGAAACTCGACCATTGGCGGAAAATCTCCGCCCAGGGGCGGGGGTCGTCGATTTCGTCGGCGGCAACCCCGGCATGGTGGTCGGCGGTGACGTTGCGGATGCAATTGCCCGAGGTCTGAATGGCGTGCATCTCGACCGTCGCCAGATCGGCCAGGATATCCGGCACGTCCGACAGCCGGGGCCAATTGTACTGGATGTTCTGGCGGGTGGTGAAATGGCCATAGCCCCGATCATATTTGCGGGCGATATGGGCAAGCATCCGCATCTGCCGTGCCGACAGGGTCCCATAGGGGACCGCGACCCGCAGCATATAGGCGTGAAGCTGGAGGTAGAGGCCGTTCATCAGCCGCAGCGGCTTGAATTGGTCCTCGGTCAGGTCGCCGTTCAGCCGGCGGGCGACCTGGCCGCGGAACTGTGCGACCCGTTCGCCGACCATCCGGTGGTCGAATTCATCGTAACGGTACATGGCTTGCTCCGTCAGCGGGCGGCCGCGGCCTGTTTGCCCAGGTCGCGCCGGACCGAGGGGCCGGTCGCGCGGATCCGTTCCCGCGTCGAGGTCGGGACGATGCCGTCCGCGCCTGCCACCACCTCGAAACTATAGGCACCCACGACCAGCCGCTCGGCGATGGCCTGCCTGGCGATGGCCAGCAGCGCCGCTTCGGCTGCCGCGTCCTCCGCCAGTGCGGCATCCGCAAGGCAATCCACAAAGCGACCGCGGGGCGCCAGGTAAACAACTTCGCCGTCCTGCAGGCGATTGGCCGTGACCACTTTCATATCGGCAATCCCGAAAAATAACACTCCGGCTATAGCATAAAAAAAGACAATACGTCAATGAGTCGTGTAATATATTAAATAACAATATTATATTGTTTAATATGGATCGGGAGCGATCCCCAGGCTTTTCAGGCGGGCCTCAAGGGCGGCGATGCGGGCGTCGCGGGCGGCCACCAAGGCGGCGACCTCATCGGCCGCGAAACGTTGCGGAATATGCTGCGGGCAATTGGCGTCCCAGGCGTTCAGGGTGAACAGAACCGCCTGTTCCGGGCGGGCACGATAGCCGACCGGCATGAGCGCCGCGATCATGGCGTCGTCGCCCTCGACCACCCGGGCCGTGCCCCAAAGCTTGATCCGCCGGCGCGTGCCGTAATCGATCAGGAACAGGCAGGCCTTTGGGTTTTCGGCGAGGTTTCCCTGACTAATATATTGGCGGTTGCCGGTAAAATCGGCGAAGCCGATGGTCTGCTCGTCCAGCACTTTCAGGAATCCGGGTGGGCCGCCGCGGTGCTGGATATAGGGCTGGCCGGTGGCGCTGGCGGTGCCCAGGAAGGCGCTGCTCTGCCCTTCGATGAAAGCCCTCAGCTCGGGCGTGATCCGGTCGGCCCAGCCGCCGGCGGCCTCGCGCCGCTGGTAGCTGCCGCGCGAACCCTTGCGGGCCTGAATCGCCTTCACAGACGGGGTAAAGGCGACGTCGCTGGTGGGCACGGTCATGGCGCTGAACCTCCGGCCGGGTTGCGATCAGGCTGGCGCCCGGGCGACGGGGCGGACGGCGAGGGGCAGGGGTGTGGCATGGCGGGCTCCATCTGGACCGCCCCAGTCCTAGACCCTTCCGCGAACTCAAAAAATATGGAATAATTGAGAATAATTATCTTGAATTATGGAAGAATATGGACCGCCTCGAGGCCATGGCCGTTCTTCTGGCGGTGGTCGAAGCCGGCAGCCTGTCGGCGGCCGGCCGGCGCCTCGGCATGCCTCTGGCGACGGTCAGCCGGAAGCTGGGCGATCTCGAAGCCTACCTCGCGGTCCGGTTGGTTCAGCGCTCCACCCGGCGCCTCGCTTTGACCGACGCGGGCCAGTCCTATGTCGCGGCCTGCAAGGGCATCCTGGACGCCGTCGCCGAGGCCGAGCGGACCGCTTCGGGCGAATATCGCGTGCCCCGGGGCCGCCTGGTGGTAACCGCGCCCATGGTGTTCGGCCGGCTGCATGTCATGCCGGCGATCTGTGACTTTCTCGAACGCTATCCCGAGATCGACCTGCGGCTGGTCCTGGCCGATCAGGTGGTTCGTCTGCTCGACGACCGGATCGACCTGGCCGTCAGGATCGGCCATCTGCCGGATAGCGGCCTGGCGGCGCGCCGCCTGGGAACCGTGGGCCGTGTCGTCTGTGCCAGCCCCGCTTATCTGGCGCGGCGCGGCATGCCCCGGACGCCGGATGATCTGGCGGGTCATGACGGGATTATTTTCGAGGGAATAAGCGGGCCCGCCGCGTGGCCGTTCATGGTCGAGGGGAGCGAGCGGATCGCTCCGGTCCGGACCAGGCTTTCGGTCAATACCGCCGAGGCGGCGATTGACGCGGCGCTCGCCGGCGCCGGGCTTGTCCGGGTCCTGTCCTACCAGGTCGCAACGGCGGTCGCGGCCGGCCGGCTGGTCCGGCTGCTGGGCCCGTTCGAACCGGCCCCCTGGCCGGTCAGCCTGGTCCATGGCGGCCAGGGCCCGCTGCCGTTGAAACTGCGCAGCTTCATCGATTTTGCCGAGCCCCGGCTGCGCCAGGCGCTGGTGGCGATGCCGCCCCAGGCGCCGCCCGAGGGCTATTTGTAGAAATTCGCCTCGACCCGGGACGACGGCTCGATCAGGGCGATGCAATCGGCGATCGGGCCATCGGCCGAGGCACAGGAAATTGCCCCGTTGATCAGGACCTTGCCGACCTTCGAACAACTCAGGTCCTTGATGTCGAACAGCTTGACCGAGGTCTTGCCGGTCGGCAGGGGGGCCAGATTAACCGCGATGCGCCGTTCGATCACCTGATCCGGGTTGAACAGGTAGAGATCCAGTTGCAGGTCGACCAGGTCCGGCCCGTCCGGATTGGTCAGCACCAGATAGGCGCCGCAACTGTCGTCATGCGCCTCGAGCTTGTTCAACTCGATGGTGATCTGGCCCTTGGGCGGTTCTGCCGGGGCTGTCGCCGGCGCCGCGGGGGCAGGCGCCGCAGCCGGTGCAGGCTGACCACGGGCCGGCGCGGTCAGGCAGCAGACCGCGACGCAGAGGGCGGTGAGGACATGGGCTCGGGACGGCAGAGTCATGGCGGCTCCCTGTTACGGCCAGACCGGGGGGCGGAGTTTGACATGATCGGGCGGCGGGCGCAGCCCCATTGACGGCGGCCGAGAAAGAGATGTTATAACATTCAGCGTTCAATGAGGCCGCCATGTCCCCAGATACACTTCGCCGGTCCGCTTTCGGACTCGGCCTCGGCGCCCGGCTGGCGGCGATCGGCGTAGTCGTCGCGGTGCTGTGGCTGGGCGTCTGGTGGGCGATATGAGTGCGGTCATCGAAACGGTCGACCTGACCATTGCCTATGATCGCCATCCTGCGGTCCACCACGTCAACGGGCGCTTCGAGGCCGGCTCGCTGACCGCCGTGGTCGGGCCGAACGGCGGCGGCAAGTCGACCCTGGTGAAGACCATCGTGGGCCTGATGGCCCCCGCGTCCGGGCAGATCCTGCGCCATGGGCTGGCCGCCGCGGAGATTGCCTATCTGCCGCAACAGGCCGATCTCGACCGCAGCTTCCCGATCAGCGTATTCGATACCGTGTTGCTCGGCCGCTGGCGCCGGCTGGGCCTGTTTCGCGGCGCCTCGGCCCAGGACCGGGCGGCCGTGGTCGGTGCCCTGGCGACGGTCGGGCTGACCGGTTTCGAGACGAGGCTGATCGGCACCCTGTCGACCGGCCAGTTCCAGCGGGCCCTGTTCGCCCGCCTCCTGGTCCAGGATGCCCGGGTGATTGTTCTCGACGAGCCCTTCAATGCCGTCGACAGCAACACCACCAGCGATCTGGTGGCCCTGGTCACCCGCTGGCACCAGGAAGGCCGGACGGTGATTGCCGTCCTGCACGACATCGAGCAGGTCCGCCGGCATTTTCCCGAAACCCTGGTGCTGGCCCGCGAGCTGATCGCCTGGGGCCCGACTGCCGCGGTCCTGACCCCGGAGGCCCTGCGGCGGGCGCGGGGCATGGCCGAGGCCTGGAGCCGGGAGGCTGGGGTCTGTTCGGCGGCGGTCGCGGCGGCGCCCCTGCGCCGGCAGGCTTGACATGATCTACGCCCTGCTGATCGAGCCATTCGTCGATTTCGCCTTCATGCGCCGGGCCCTGGTCGCCTGCTTCGCGCTCAGCCTCGGCTGCGGCCCCATGGGGGTGATGCTGATGCTGCGGCGCATGAGCCTGGTGGGCGACGCCATGAGCCATGCCGTCCTGCCGGGCGCCGCCGTGGGCTTCCTGGTTGCCGGACTGTCGCTCTGGGCAATGGGCCTGGGCGGCCTGGTGGCCGGCCTTGCGGTGGCCTTGCTGGCGGGGCTGGTGACCCGGACGACCGCGCTCAAGGAAGATGCCAGCTTCGCCGGCTTCTACCTGATCTCGCTCGCCCTTGGTGTGATCCTGGTCTCGACCCGCGGCTCCAATGTCGATCTGCTTCATGTCCTGTTCGGAACCATCCTGGCGGTCGATCCCTGGTCGCTGATCACCGTCGCCGCCATCGCCACCCTGACCCTCGGGATATTGGCCCTGATCTACCGGCCGCTGGTCGTCGAAGCCTTCGACCCGTCCTATCTGCGGGCGGTGGGCGGCGGCGGCGGCCGCTGGCACATCCTGTTTCTGGTCCTGGTGGTGCTCAATCTGGTTGCGGCGTTTCAGGCCTTGGGTACCTTGATGGCCGTGGGGCTGATGATGCTGCCGGCCCTGGCCGCCCGCTTCCTGGCCCGGGCGGTGTGGTCCATGGCCGCGGCGGCGATGGCCGTGGGCGCCCTGTCGGGCTGGCTGGGCCTGCTGGTTTCCTATCACTACGACCTGCCCTCGGGGCCGGCGATCATCCTGGTTGCCGGAATCTGCTATGTCTCGGCCATGGTCTTCGGTCCGGTCGACGGCGTCCTGCGGCGGCTTCTGCCCCGCCGTCACCTCGCGGCCTGAGCGCCCGGCGGCACGCTGCCCCTTGCGGCCAGGGGCCCATTTGTGGCCTTGTGGCGCGATCTTAAGTCCTGCCTGAGTGATGGAGTTGCGCCATGGACCGTGTTCCGGTGACGGTGCTGACCGGCTATCTGGGAGCCGGCAAGACCACCCTGTTGAACCGTATTCTGACCGAGCAGCACGGCAAGAAATATGCCGTGGTGGTCAACGAGTTCGGCGAAATAGGCATCGACAACGACCTGATCGTCGAATCCGACGAGGAGGTCTTCGAGATGAACAATGGCTGCATCTGCTGCACCGTGCGCGGCGATCTGATCCGCATCCTGGGCAGCCTGATGCGCCGCAAGGGCAAGTTCGACGCGATCCTGGTCGAAACCACGGGCTTGGCCGATCCGGCGCCGGTGGCCCAGACCTTTATCGCCGACGACGAAATCGGCGCGGCAACCAAACTCGATGCAGTGGTCACCGTGGTCGACGCCCGCCATGTCGAGCAGCGCCTGGACGAAGGCTCAAAGGAAGCCCAGGAGCAGATTGCCTTCGCCGACGTCATCGTCCTGAACAAGACCGACCTGGTCTCGGACGCGGATCTGGCACGGATCGAACGGCGTCTGCGGGGCATCAACACGGCGGCGGAAATCCATCGTTGCAGCCGTGGCGCCGTGCCGCTCGATCGCCTGCTTGATCGCGGCGCCTTCGACCTCGACCGCATTCTGGAACTTGATCCCCGGTTCCTGGGCGACCGCGACAGCGCCGCCGCCGATCATGTCCATGACGAACATTGCGGTCATCTTCACGATCATGACCACGATCATGACCATGACCATGATCACGGCCACGACCATGGCGGCCATGACCATGTCCATGCCGGTCGTCACGACGACGATATCGCCTCGGTGTCGCTGAAAAGCGCCGAGCCGCTCGACGCCGACGTCTTCAATGTCTGGATCGGCAAGCTGTTGCAGGAAAAGGGCGCCCAGATCCTGCGCTCGAAAGGAATCCTGTCGTTCAAGGACCAGACCGAGCAGTTCGTCTTCCAGGGCGTCCACATGATGATCGAGGGCGACTACCGCAAGCCATGGCCGAAGGACGAGCCGCGGATCAGCCGGCTGGTGTTCATCGGCCGCGACTTGGACGAGGCCGCCCTCGCCGCCGGCTTCGAGGCCTGCCGTGCTCAGTGAGGAAGCCCTGCTGGCCGGCGCCCAGACGCCCAAGCTGGCCGCCGGACGGCAGCGCGACATTCCCTTGGGCAGCGCCCCGGTGGCCTTCGCGCTCGATGGCGGGAACCGGTTCCTGGCGGCGCTGGATGACGGCCGCCTGCGCTGTGGCACCATTGCCGCGCCGGACGAACTGCAGGACGTCGCCAGCCATGACGGCCTTGCCCTGGTGGTGATCGCCTTGCCGGGTGGCGGCTTCCTGTCCGGCGGCGAGGATGGCCGGGCCATCCTGGTCGCCCCGGACGGCGCGGTGACCGATCTCGTGCCCCCCGGCCGCCACTGGATCGGTGCTGCCGCGGCCTCGCCCGACGGCAAGTTTATCGCCATTGCCGCCGGCAAGCGCCTGCTGCTGTTCGATCGCGGCGGCAAGGCCCTGGGCGAGGCGCCGCCGGCCCCCAGCACGATCACCGGCCTGGTCTTCAATCCCAAGGGCAAGCGGATCGCCGCCAGCCATTATGGCGGGGTAACGCTGCGCTGGGCTGGCGGCCTGGCGGGCTCGCCCCTGGTGCTGCCGTGGAAAGGCTCCCATCTCGGCGTGACCTGGAGTCCCGACGGCCGCTTCGTGGTCAGTGCCACCCAGGAGCGGGAACTCCATGGCTGGCGCCTGGAGGACATGCAGGACCTCAAAATGACCGGCTACGGCGCCAAGGTGCGCGCCCTGTCCTGGACGGCGGACGGCCGCTGGCTGGCCTGTTCCGGCGGCGCGGCGGCGACCCTGTGGGACTTTGCCGGCAAGGGGCCGTGGGGCCGCCCGCCCCACCAGTTCGGCGAGACGGACGGCACGCTGGTGGCGGGGGTCGCGGCCCATCCCCGGCTGCCGGTGATTGCCGCGGCGTTCGAAGATGGCCGGGTGACCATGGGCCGCTCGGATAATGAGGGCGAGGCGCCGGTTGCCGAACTGGGCCAGGCCCCGGCCGGCCTGGCCTGGTCGGCCGACGGCGCGACCCTGCTTTGTCCGACCGAGGACGGCACGCTGAGCCTGTTCGACCTGCGCGAACTGGGAACCGTGCCCCCGCCCGGGGCCGCCGCCAGCCGCCGCCCGCGATGATGGCGGCCCGATTGGCTCGCGATTCGATGTCGCAGGGGTGCGCCGCGATATCGCGGCCGGTGCCGCCGCGACATGCAGGGACCCCAGGGGCCGGCTGGACTTCCTGACCGGGACGGGGCTATTTCGACCGGGACCGGCCGTTTCATGCGACAAATCGCGCCTAGTTTCGGACATTCCCGATCGCCAAGGATGGCCGCAGTTTCCGGTGCCTGCGGTGCACCACCCGACCCTCGGCGCCTTTCCGACCGTGATCCGAGGGTCCTGATGTCGTGGTCGACCGTGTTGCGTGCTCCCCGTGATGCTCCTCTAGGCGCGATTCTGGCAGCGGCTGGCGGCTGCAGACGCCGGCGATGACGGTGATGAAAGGGGGGCGGGGCCGTGACGGACGGACCAGGCGAGCACACGGCCGACGAGAGCAACCACCCTGTGGTCGCGGCGGGGCGCGGGGCGGTGACCGAGGGCTTGCGCCGGACGGCGCTGAGCCTGGTCGAGGCCGGAATCGAAGCGGCAGATCCCCAGATCCTGGTCCCGAATTATCTCCGGACCGGCGGCGCGGACGCCTGGCGCTGGCTGACGAATACCCACCGCCTGCATGTCCTGGGGATCGGCAAGGCGGCCCATGGCATGGTCGCCGGGGCGCTCGCGCAACTGGCGGGGCGCCGCATCGAACGCGGCTTGATCGTCGGGCATGTTCCGCTGCTGTCCGATCAGCCCGGCTTTGCCGCGCTGGTGGCCGATCATCCGATGCCGGGAAAGCGCAGCGTCGTCTCGGCCCGGCGGGCGGTCCGCCTGGTCCAGTCCCTGACCGACCGCGATGGCCTTCTGGTCTTGATCAGCGGCGGCGCCTCGGCCTTGCTGGCCCTGCCGGCGGAAGGCCTGACCCTGGCCGACAAGGTGCAGATGACCGGGCTGCTGCTGGCCGGCGGCCTGCCTATCGAGGAAATCAATGCGGTGCGCAAGCATGTCTCCCAGATCAAGGGAGGCCGGCTGGCGCAGTTGGCGGCGCCCGCCAAAGTGCTTGTCCTGGTGCTGTCGGATGTGCCCGGCGGCAATCCCGGCGTGGTCGGCAGCGGGCCGTTTTCGCCCGATCCGACGAGTTTCCGCGACGCCGTATCGCTGCTCGACCGTTCAAGCCTGTGGTCCCGGTTGCCCCAGGCGGTGCGCGGCTACCTGACCCAGGGCCTGACCGGTGGGGTGGACGAGACACCCAAGCCCGGCGCCGCCTGCTTTCAGTCGGTCATGGTGTGCGAGGTCGGCGGCAACACTGTCAGTGTCCGGGCGATGGCGGCACAGGCGCGCAGGGACGGCTTCGACACCCCGGTCCTGCCGGTCCGGCTGAAAGGCGAGGCGCGCCAGGCGGCCGAGGGGCTGGTTGCCACGGCCGAGCGGGCCATCGCCCGGGGTCCGGGCAGCAGGCTGGCCATTCTCGCCGGGGGCGAAACCACCGTCACGGTGCAGGGCGCCGGGCAGGGCGGCCGCAACCAGGAACTCGCCCTGGCCTTTGCCGTGAAGGCCGAACAGGCTCGCCTGCCCGGTCGCTGGGCTCTGGCCAGTTGCGGCAGCGACGGGCGGGACGGCCCGACCGATGTCGCCGGCGGCCTGGTCGATCCCGGTTCCTTGGCACGGATGCGCAGCCGCGGGCTCGATCCGCTGCGGGCCCTGGCCGACAATGATTCCCACCGGGCGCTGGCGGCATCGGGCGACCTCCTGCGCACCGGGGTCACCGGAACCAATGTCGCCGATCTCGCTGTCCTCCTGATCGCAGGCGAAACCGCTCTGCCATAGATCCGCACCACGGCGCGGCACGTATCAAGTGCGGACCATGGATCGACAGGAGCGGGCGATGGCGGGCTATATCAGGGCAGGGCGGCCAGGCGGCCTGGCCATTGCCGCGGCGATCGTCATGAACCTCGTGCCGGTGCGCCCGGCGGCGGCGGCCGAGGCGATTGCCTGGCAGAGCTGGAACCCGGCGATCTTCGCCAAGGCCCGGGCGGACCACAAGCTGGTCCTGCTCGACCTCGAGGCGGTGTGGTGTCACTGGTGCCACGTCATGGACGCCAAGACCTATGGCGACCCTGCGGTGATCGCGCTCGTCGGCGCCCACTATCTCGCCATGCGGGTCGACCAGGACCGCCATCCGGCCTTGTCGCGCCGCTACGAACGCTGGGGCTGGCCCGCCACCATCGTGTTCGACGGCGAGGGCCGCGAGCTTTGGAAATATCGCGGTTACATCGAGGCGGCGGCCTTCCGCACCACTCTCGAAGGCCTGGTCGCGGCGCCCGTACCGGAGGCGGGCCGGGTGCAGCCGGCGCCGGCGCCGGAGCAGGCCGCCCAGGGCCTCGACCCGGTGGTCAGGGCCTCCCTCGAGCGGCGCTTTGCCTTCGCCTATGACGGCGTGCTGGGCGGCTGGGGCTTTGCCGACAAGTACCTTCAGGGTGATGCCCTGGATTACGCCCTGATGCTGGGCGCCGAAGGCGAGGGCGTGGCCAGCCGCATGGTTCGCCAGACCCTCGATGCCGGGGTCAAGCTGATCGACCCGGTATGGGGCGGGCTCTACCAGTACGCGGTGACCGACTGGGATCATCCCCACTACGAAAAGATCGCACCGATCCAGGCGGTGGGGATGCGTGCCTATGCCCAGGCCGCCATGGTCTACGACCAGCCGGCCTGGACCGATGCGGCGCGCCACATCGCGGGCTTCGTCATGACCCGATTGTCCGATCCGTCCGGTGGCTTTTATGCCAGCCAGGATGCCGATGCCTCGGCCACCCTGGACGGCGCCCGGTTCTATGCCCTGGACGACGCGGCACGCCGCGCCGGGGCGCAGCCGCCGATCGACCGACACCTCTATGCCGCCAATGCCGGCCTGCTGGCGAGCGGCCTGCTGGCCGTGGCCCGGGCGACCGGCGAGTCGGCCTTTGTCGACCGGGCGCGGCGGGCGATTGCCTGGGCCGCAGACCACCGCCGGTCGGCGGACGGCAGTTATCACCACGGCGAAAGGCCGGGCGACGGCCCGTTCCTGATCGACAGCCTGGCCATGGCGACCGCCCAGTTCGATCTCTACCGGGCGACCGGCGCGCGCGCGGCCCTGGCATCGGCGGCGACCACCGCCGATGCCATGCTGACGCTGTTTGGTGCCGCCGGCTCCGGCCTTACCGACGAGGCCGCCCAACGCGCCGACCACGGGGCCATGGCGACCGCCTATCGCCATCCCGACGACAATGTGGCGGCGGCCCGCCTGCTCAACCAGCTCGCCTTTGCCACCGGCGACCGGCGCTACGATGCGGCGGCGCGGCGAATCTTCGCCTGGGCGACGGTCCAACCCGAGGCCTCCCGCGGGGCCCTGTGGCCCGGCCTGCTGGTCGCCGCCCGCGAATTGGAGGCGCCGCCGATTCACCTGGTGGTGGTTGGCACGGCCGCCGATCCGGCTGCCCAGGCGCTCTACCGGGCGGGCCAGAAGCTGCCGATGCCCTATCTGCTGGTCGAGCGTTGGACGCCGGGGACCAGCCGCCTGGCAAGCCTGGACCAGGACCTGCCGTTGCTTGACCGGGCGGCCGCCTTTGCCTGCACCGCGACCACCTGCTCTCTGCCGGTCACCGATCCGGCGGGCCTGTCCAGGGCGGTGGCCCAGCTTGTGGCACCGGCCGGAGAATAGGGCGCCACCGCACGTTGACGACGCGGGGGGCGGCGGCTATCGTCTTCGGAGTCGATGGTTCCCCGTTGGCCTCAAGCCCGGGGAATAATAGGGAACGCGGTGGGGATCTTTCCGGGTCCGAAGCCGCGGCTGCCCCCGCAACTGTAAGCGGTGAGCCGCCTGCCAAGAATGACCACTGGGCCCGCAACGGGCGTGGGAAGGTCGGCAGTCGGCGCGATCCGCGAGCCAGGAGACCTGCCAGCGACGGTGGCTGTTCCAAGGCCGGGGCGGGGAGTCCCGACGGAGCGGATGGGGCCTGCCCGCGAACCTTGCGGTGCGGCAGGCCCTGGCCGATTCGGTTTTCCCCCGCCGGTCGGATGATGGGTGGTCCGTCGGACCAAGGGGAGAATGACCATGTCGACCAGTGCAGTGAAGATCCGGGCGGTGCCGGCGGTAATCGGGCGGCGCGACGCGCTTGTGGCGGCCGCCCTGGCGGCTTTTCTGGGCGTGGTGATGATTTACGGCGTGGGCTTCGCCCATTCCGGCGTCATCCACAACGCCTCGCATGATGTGCGCCATTCCAACGCCTTTCCGTGCCATTGAGGCGGGCGATGATCGATATTTTCCGGCGCCTTTTCGCCGTTGCCCTGCTCGCCGGGGTGTTGGCCGGGCTGTTCGTCACCGCCGTCCATCAATTGACCACCGTGCCGGTGATCCTCCAGGCCGAACGTTATGAGGGCGCCGACGCGGCGGCCCCGCCGGCCGACGCCCACGCCCTGGCGGCGGCCCACGATCATGGCGCCGCCAGCGGCGAACACGAGCACGATGCCGCGGCCTGGTCGC
>JAJFJE010000131.1 GCA_021774355.1 Alphaproteobacteria bacterium | reverse complement strand
GCCGCCGCCGCGACGAAAATCGCCGCCATCACGGTGACCCGCCAGTTCGGCCGGGGATACGGCATTGCCTCGCCCCTACTCCACCGTGATCGTGATGGTATCGCCAAACAGGTCGAAGGTTTCCGTCCCCGCACCCGTGGCGGTGAAGCGGATGCCACGGGCGGCGACCGTGCCGCCGCAGGTGTCGCTGCGAACGGTCCCTTCGCCACCGTCCGAAAAGGTCCCCAGGCCCGATTCGGGGAGACCGCTCCCAATGTGGTTCCAGGGCGGCGCGTCCGTGGTCGAGCAGTTGTTGTCGCGGCGGCCCTTCAATACGACGCTTTCCCCGACGGAAAGGGTGACATCGCGTCGATAGGGAAAGTCTTCGGCCAGCGCGGCCCGGCCGGAAGCCAGGACCAGGATGGCGGCACACAGGGCTGACGATCGGCGCATGGGCAGGTCTTTTCCTTGGGCTCTTGCGGACAAAATGATGGCCGTTTCCGAGCGGCGGAACCAGGCGCCGACATTAGGCGGCCGGGTCTGTTTCCGAACAAGGCGCGGGCGCGCCGGATTCGCGGAAAAATTGGCAAGACAACGGAAATTCCGGCATAAAAAGCCAATGCCCTGAAAGGGATGGAGGAATCCGGTGGTCGATGATCGGGCCTTTGCCGATTGGCGCTCGATGCTCGAATCATCGGTTGCCGCGCGTGGTGGACCGGCCGAGATCGCCGACCGCCTGTGCAGGATTTCCGGCCGCCGCTCCGCGCAGGACTTCGAGACGGCACGGCGCAACATCGCGAACTGGATGTCCGGGCACGCCGTTCCGCAGCGGCGGAACTTCAAGATCCTCACCGAGGCGCTGGGGCTTGCCGGGGACGCCGGGCAGCTTGCCCGCTGGAACAGCCTCTACGTCCGGGCGCGGGGGCCGCTCCCCGCCGCCGACCAGCACGAAGGGGCGCCCGCCGCCCCGGCTGTGGCGGCCGCCCACGGCCGCACCCGCGTGCCGCGATGGATCGGCGGCGCGGCGATCGTGGCGGCAGCCTGTCTCGCGGCCGCCGTGGCCATGTCGCCATCTTCCCGTCCGGCGGCAGACGACAGCCGGACCATCGGCTATTTGCCCTTCGCGGAACTGAAGGCGGGCGAATCCGTCCTCATTCATGCCAAGCGCGGTGCCTGCGGCGCGCCGGCGCCGGACTGGCGCGAATTCGAGCATCAGCTTCCGGACCTGAAGACCGGCCGCCTCGTCGACGGCGGTCCGGGCATGTCGCGCAGCACGACATGCGGCGGGGTAACGCCCGGCCGGCTGGTCCGCTATGTGGCGGAAACGCCAGGCGACGAAGTCTTCGAACTCTTCGAGCGTCGGATCAGGGTCGTCGTTCACGACTAAGGGTCTTGAAGCTGCCGCATGGACACCCGCCGATCGGCAGGTACGAGCGGGCGATACTGGCCAAGCGGACAAATCTCGTGCATGACGGAGCCGCGCTCCTCCAAACCCGCCGTCGCCGAGGTTTCTGGTCGATGATCCGTCCGTTTGATATTGCGTTATTCTCCGCGAGCCGCCTGGCGATGATGATCAAGCCGGATGGTCGCTTCCTCTACCGCTATGACGGTCGGACCAAGGCGCCGGGCCGCGGCTATAATCTGCTGCGCCATGCCGGCTGCATCTGGTCGCTGAATTTGATGGCTCATGCGGCGCCGGCCGCGGCACCGGCGCTCTCCGAGGCGGCCCGCCGGGCCATGACCTGGCTGATCCGCGAACGCATTGTCGCCCCGCCCCAGGGTGGCCTGGCCGTGGTCGAGGACGGCACCGTGGTCAAGCTGGGGGCGAATGCCCTGGCGATCCTGGCGCTGTTGTCGTTGCCCGATGTTGCCGGCAGCGCCGCCTCGACCCAGGTGGCCCATGGCCTGGTCCGGGCCATGCTGCTTCACTGGAACGAGGCACAGGGCGATTTCGACCATAAATGGGATCTCGAGACCGGCATCCCGGAGCGGTTCCATTCGGATTATTACACCGGTGAGGCCCTGCTGGCCCTGGTCGCCTATTACGAGGCCGTTCGCGACGAGCGGGTTCTCGATATGGTCCAGCAGATCATCCTGGCCTATCGCACCGTTCGCTACGGCGTGCTTCAGCAAAGCCACTGGATGGCCTATGCCCTGGAAGCCCTGTACCGGCACCGGCCGAACCCGGTGCTGATCGACTACGGCACCCTCATCATCCGCGACATCTTGGACAAGCCGGTCTACCGGGCCCGCCAGCGCAGCACGCCGATCGCCTGCCGCTCGGAGGCCCTGCTCGCCTTCGTGACCATGGCCCGCCGGTCGAACACGGTGCCGACCGACCTGCTCCTCGAGGTGCATCGCTGTGTGGTCGAAAATCTGCGGCTCCAGGCCCAGTATCTATTGCCGGACGGCGGTTTCCGGATCGGCCATGACGGTTTCGACGTGCGTATCGACTATCTGCAGCACAACCTCACCGCCTTCCAGCGCTATGCCGCCCTCTATGGCGAGCAACTGCCGGAAGCGTGACCAGCGCCGGCGCCCGCGCATCTTCAGACGGGGAACCCGATTCCACGTCGCCGGACGACCCGGCTAGAGCACGATCTCCAGCCCGTCATAGCCGGGCTCGACGCCATCGGGCAGGGTTCGACGCAAGGTCTCGTAATCCATGTCGCCGGTCATATGGGTCAGCACCGCGCGCCGCGGCTTGACCCGGGCGATCCATGCCAGGGTTTGGGCCAGATGGGCATGGGTGGGATGGGGCGCCGGCCGCAGCGCATCGACGATCCACAGCTCGATTCCTTCGAGCATTTCAAAAGCTTCATCCGTCAATGCATTGAGATCAGTGGAATAAGCCGCTGAACCAAAACGGAAGCCGAAGGATGTGATATCGCCATGGACCTGGGCAATGGGGATGACCGGCAGCGCCCCGACGGCAAAGGCGCCGGTGATGTCGACCGCGTCGCAGATCGCCGGATAGCCGCCGCGACCCTGAAAAATATAGCCAAAGCGATGCTTCAAAACGGCCATGGTCGCCGGATCGGCATGGACCGGGATGCGCTGGCCCATGGCCTGGGCCAGGCCGCGCAGGTCGTCTATGCCGTGGCAGTGATCGGCATGGGCATGGGTGATCAGGACGCCGTCCAGGCGCTTGATGCCCGCCGACAGGCATTGCTCGCGCAGATCCGGGGTGGCGTCGACCAGCACCGCGGTCGCCCCCTCCTCGACCAGGACCGACACCCGGCGGCGGCGGTTGCGGGGATTGCCGGGATCGCATGATCCCCAATTGCCTGTGATGGTCGGCACCCCGCTGGAGGTGCCGCAGCCGAGCATGGTCAGCTTCATTGGTCCAGCACGGCCGACAGGTCGGCCTTGGCAAACAGCCGGCGGAAATTATCCGTCGTCTGGCGGGCCAGCGCGGCCGGCGGGGTGCCCCGCA
>JAJFJE010000014.1 GCA_021774355.1 Alphaproteobacteria bacterium | reverse complement strand
GCGCTCGACCAGGGCGGCGACCTTGTCCATGCCCAGGTAATAGGCTAGGCGCGCGGTCACCAGATTGCGGGACTTTTCGAGGGCCACCCGCAAGGTCAGGGGGCCCAGGAAGTCGTTACCGTAATTGGATGGACGCCAGGGTGGCAGGCCGGGCCCCTGGTCAGCCGTGAACGGCCCGTCGACCACCACCGAGGACGGCGTCAGGCCGTTGGCCAGGGCGGTGGCATAGACGAACGGCTTGAACGTCGAGCCCGGCTGGCGCATCGCCTGCATCGCCCGGTCGAACTGGCTTTCGCGATAGCTCCAGCCGCCGATCATGGCCAGGACCCGCCCGGTATGGGGGTCCAGGGCGATGAAGGCGCCTTCGATCTCGGGGATCTGGCGCAAGGCGTAGCCCTTGGACTTGGCCAGTCCCTGGACGACGACGACATCGCCAACCTTGACCACATCGGCCGGGCGGCCGCGGCCAGTCCAGGCCATTTCGGAAAACGGGATGTCGCCGCGGGCGCCGTCGCGCAGGCCGATCGCAGCCTGCTTGCCATCCACCCCGAGAACGGCCGCCAGCTGCCAGACGCCGATGCCGGGCGCCGACAGGCCGGCCGGCACAGCGACCTGGCGCAAGGCTTCGGCCCAGTCGCCGGCGATATCGATGCGAGTCACGGGGCCGCGCCAGCCATGGCGCTGGTCGTAGGCCATCAAGCCTTCCCGGAACACCCGGTCGGCGATCGCCTGGAGCTTGGGATCGAGTGTCGTGCGGACCGACAGGCCGCCTTCGTAGAGGGCATCGTCGCCATAGCGCGTCACGATATCGCGGCGCACCTCCTCGGCGAAATAATCGGCGGTGGTGCGGGCGCCGCCTGAGGCGTCGCGCGTAACCAAGGGCTCGGCCTTGGCCGCCTGCCAGGTCGCCTGGTCGATCCGGCCGTCTTCATACATGCGGTCCAGCACATAGTTGCGCCGGCCAACCGCTGCATCATGGTTGCGCACCGGGTCGTAGTTGGACGGCGCCCGGGGCAGCCCGGCGAGGAAGGCGATCTCGGCGACCGACAAGCGATCCAGCGGTTTGTCGAAATAATTGAGCGCCGCAGAGGCGACGCCATAATTGCTCTGGCCGAGATAGATCTCGTTCAGATAGAGCTCGAGAATCCGCTCCTTGGTAAAGGTCCGCTCGATACGGAAGGCCAGGATGGCCTCGCGGATTTTGCGCCCGACCGACACCTCGTTGCCCAGCAGGAAGTTCTTCGCCACCTGCTGGGTGATGGTCGAGGCCCCTTCAGGCCGCCGCCCCATGCCGATATTGCGCAGATTATTGATCATGGCCCGCGCGACCCCGACGAAGTCGACGCCGCCATGCTCGTAGAAATTTTTGTCCTCCGCCGACAGGAAGGCCCCGACCACGGCCGGGGGAATCGCCGCGATCGGCATGAACAGCCGCCGTTCCCGGGCATATTCGGCCAGCAGCGAGCCTTCGCCGGAATAGAACCGGGTCGTTACCGGCGGTTCATAGATCGCCAATTGCCGATAGTCCGGCAGATCGCGGGAATAGTGGTGGAGCACCCACAGTCCGGCCAGCAAACCGATCACGGTAAGGGACAGGAAAACGGCGAAGACGTAACCGAGAAATCGCATTCTGCGTCATGCACTCTGGCGCTGGACCGCGGTCTTATAGCGTGTCGGAGGGACCAGGAGCACCTTGCCCGGTGAATATGGCGCCCCTGTGGCAATCCTGCATCACCACCCCCGCCCCTATTTTTGGAACATGAAAAAGGCCGCGGCGACCAGGCAGGCAAAACCGGCCAGGTGGTTCCAGCGCAGCGCCTCGCCCAGATAGAAGACGGAAAATCCGGCGAAGACCGCGAGGGTGACAATCTCCTGAATGGTCTTGAGCTGGGCCGCGCTGAACATGCCATAGCCGATCCGATTGGCCGGGACGGCAAGCCAGTATTCGAAGAAGGCGATGCCCCAACTGATCAGGACCACTTTCCACAAGGGCTGGTCGATGAATTTGAGATGGCCATACCAGGCGACAGTCATGAACAGATTCGACAGAATCAGCAGTGCGACCGTAGCCACGACCCCTCCAACGGCACGTCAAGCCTATGACAATGAAGGCGACAACAGCCGGCGCGCGACGTCAAACGGCGTTTTCTGAAACGATCTCTTGCCAAATTTCAGCGGGATCCCTTTCGGTCATTGCCGGGCGCCGTCGGGAGCGATATTGTCGCTTTTGCGAACATCAGGTGTCGGGCCGGTTGATAGGCCGATGGACCGCCAGATGTGCGCCGTCAGGCTTCAGGCAACTTCAGTTGCGGACGAGACCGGTTGGCGCACCAAAGAGGCGTTTCTTTTCCGACCTCTGCGACATTTTGTTTATCCGAGAAGACAGTTTTCCGCCCGTGCCTTTTGACCACAAGACAAAGAAGCAAGACGCGATCGCAGGCCGCCCATGGGCAGTCCGCGTGCCCGCCCGCTTCGCTGTCGGCGCGGTTGCGTGCTCGATCCGGCGCCTTACCGGCGCCTTCCCTCATCCGGGCTTGCCCTGGACGGAACGGCCCGGATGGGCCGTGATCCGACCGGGGGATCCAGGCGGGACTGTCTCCGACAACCGGCCGATCACGCCGGCCATGCCGTACTTCGCGCGGCTGGGCCGGGATCGCCGAGGAGATCCCTTACATGGCAATGCGTATGCTGATCGACGCGACGCACCCGGAAGAAACCCGGGTGGTCGTTCTCCGTGGTAACCGGCTCGAAGAATTCGATTTCGAATCGGCCACTAAGAAGCAACTCAAAGGCAATATCTATCTCGCGAAGGTGACGCGGGTCGAGCCGTCGCTCCAGGCGGCGTTCGTGGAATATGGCGGCAATCGCCATGGCTTCCTCGCCTTCAGCGAAATCCATCCCGATTACTACCAGATCCCGGTTGCCGACCGGCAGGCCCTGATCGACGAGGAAGAGGAAGCGGCTGCCCGCGAGCGCGCCGAAGAAGACGAGGCCGACGAGAGTTCCGAAGACGGTCGGCCGGTCGAGCACGGCAATGTGATCGAGGTCATGACCGACAGCGCCGAGGACGAAGGGGCTGTCACGGACGTCCTGGCCGAGGATGGCGAGGACGAGCCCTCGCCCGATGCGCCCAGCCTGGCGGCCGACGCCGAATTCGACGAGCCGACCCTCGAAGGCGATCCCGAAACCCTCGAAGTGGTGGCCGATTCGGCCGCGGTCTCGTCCGAGGCGCCGGTGCGCGAGGACGACGCGGATGGTGCGGCGGTCGTCGAGGTCGACAGCACGGTGGAAGAGATCGGCGATACCGAAGCCGATATCGAAGAGGAAGTGGCGTCGAGCCGCCCGTCGCGCCGCCCCCGGCGCAGCTACAAGATCCAGGAAGTGATCAAGCGCCGGCAGATCATGCTGGTTCAGGTGGTCAAGGAAGAGCGCGGCAACAAAGGCGCCGCCCTGACCACCTACCTGTCCCTGGCCGGGCGCTATTGCGTGCTGATGCCCAATAGCCCGCGGGGCGGCGGCATCAGCCGCAAGATCCAGAATCCGGCCGATCGCAAGCGTCTGAAGGCGATCACCAGCGAACTGGAAATGCCCAAGGGCATGAGCGTGATCGTGCGCACGGCCGGGCTGAACCGGACCAAGCCCGAGATCAAGCGCGACTATGAGTATCTGGTGCGGATGTGGGACTCGGTACGCACGCTGACGCTCGAATCCAGTGCGCCGGCCCTGGTCTATGAGGAAGGCAACCTGATCAAGCGCGCCATCCGCGACCTCTATACCAAGGATATCGAGGAGATCCTGGTCGAGGGCGAGGAGGGTTATCGCGAGGCCAAGGACTTCATGCGCATGCTCATCCCGAGCCACGCCAAGAACGTCCAGCTCTACAAGGAGCGGGTGCCCCTGTTCCAGCGCTTCCAGGTCGAAACCCTGCTGGACCAGATGTTCAGCCCGACCGTGCAATTGCGCTCCGGCGGCTATGTCGTGATCAACCCGACCGAAGCCCTGGTCTCGATCGACGTGAATTCGGGCCGTGCGACCCGCGAACACAATATCGAAGAGACGGCAACCAAGACCAATCTCGAAGCGGCCGAGGAGATTGCCCGGCAATTGCGGCTGCGCGATCTGGCGGGCTTGATCGTCATCGACTTCATCGACATGGAAGACCAGCGCAACGCCCGGGCGGTCGAGCGCAAGCTGAAGGACTGCCTGAAGAACGATCGCGCGCGGATCCAGATCGGCCGGATCTCGCCTTTCGGGCTGCTGGAAATGTCGCGTCAGCGCCTGCGCCCCGGGGTGCTCGAGGCCTCGACCCTGGTCTGCCCCCATTGCCGTGGCGCCGGGGTCGTCCGCTCGACGGAATCGAGCGCCCTGCACGTGTAGCGGGCGGTCGAGGAAGAAGGCATGCGCGAGCGTTCGTCCAAGGTCGTCGTCGCGGTTCCGTCGGT
>JAJFJE010000130.1 GCA_021774355.1 Alphaproteobacteria bacterium | reverse complement strand
AGATTGCCCCGGGATCGTCATATTCCTCTGGTAAGTCTCCGACGCAACAGGGACGCGTAGCGATAGGGAGGGTGGTTTGATGATGCAGCAGATTGACGGCAACGCGGAAACGTCGGCCGTCGCGATCCAGGTTGACAGCATCACCGTCGGCCTCGCGGTCAAGGAAGGCGCCCACTATCGGTTTGTCGCGGCCGATCCGCGCTTCCGTCTGCTCGACGGCAGCCGGTTCGGACGGCTGGCACAACTGGAAAAATCGGCGGGCAACCTGCACCGGGCGCTGGCCCCCCGGCGGCGCCTCCACGCCGCCTGACCGGGCCTCCCGGCCCCGGGGGGCCGGGAGATGACGACAGTTCAGGCCGTCGCTCAGAAATCCTGCGTCAGGCCGATCTCGAACAGGTTTCGGTGATAGTCGAAAAAGTCCAGGCTCGAGCTGTTCTCGACCCGGGTATAGCGGAAGGTGGGCACCGCACCGAGCAGCTTGAGATCGCGTGACAGGAGCAGGACCGACCCCTGGCGGTTGTGATCGCGGCGATAGGCGGTCAGGCCGCTGAAGAACGGGCCGTGATAGTCGGTCTCCTCGTAGCGCACCGACAGGCCGACCGACAGCCCATAGGGCAGATCCGCATAGCTTCCCAGGGTGAGCGCCTGGCTGTCGTTGCGCAGGCGCTTCTCGTGAGCGTCGTCGAAACCCTTGAGCACCGTGACATAGGTCAGCAGGGACGGCGTCACGGCATAGCGCAGGGTGACGTCCAGGTCGGTTTCCAGCCCGTCATCATTATGCAGATTGAAATAGGCGACATGGCGCAACTGCAGGCCGGCCTCCAGGCGCAGCCGGTCGGTCAGCAGGTAGGCGCCGTCGAGCCGGCCGCCCAGTGCCCGGGCATAGCGTTCCAGCCCATACCAGCGATAATAGCCGACAAAGGCGAGGCCCGCCTCGCCCCGGTCGAACAGATAGCGCGGGCCGGCCTGCCATTGGGCAATGCTGTCGTCGAAATCCTTGTCCCGATAGAGACGCTGATAGACCGAGGCGCCGGTCTGAATCCGCCAGCGTTCGGACAGGGTGATGCGGTAGCTGCCGCCGACCGAGGCGACGATGCCGACCCCGGACTTCTGGGTCGCCGCGTCATTCAGTTGGAACGGCAGGCCGCCGATCGAGACATTGGGGCTGGACGGCCCGGCATTGATGTTGGAATCCGGTGCGATGCCGAACGACCCGGTCAGAGTCCACACCCGCCGGCTGCGGATTTTGCGCAGGAACGTCTGGATGTTCTGGCGCACCGCATCGGGCAGGTCGCCGGCCAGCACCCGCTCGAACTGGGCCTGGGAGCGGGCGTCGTCGTCGCCGGTCAGGAACAGCGCCCGGGCCAGTTCCAGGCGCACCCGCACCAGGTCGGGATGGGCCGCCAGGATGCCGTCCAGAAGATCGACGGCCGTGGCATAGTCTTTGGCATCGATGGCCGCCAGGGCCGCGCGGAAGCGCGCTTCGATCGCCAGCAGTTCGGCACTGGGCGCCGCGGCCATGGCGGCCGGCGCGGCGGCCTGGGGCGCTGCCGGCGCGGCGCCGGCGCCGTGCGGCCACAGGGCAAGGCAGAGACCGATCAGCCAGCGGCCGCGCCCCGGTGGCGGCCGGTCATTTTCGCCGTGCGAAGCAAATGCCGGATTCCGACCGCTAGCGCTTGGCACCGAACGACCCGCTCCACTCCGTGGCCGGCTGTCTGGCCGGGTCGGCCCCTACCGGGGTCGCGACATACCAGCCACCGCCCACTTCCTGCAGGTCGTTGCCATAGAAGGCGCCGCTCAATTCGCCGAAGCTGCCGGTCGCCGGGCCGATCGTCTGGCCGTTCATGGTCGCCGTGAAGGTGCCGTCGTCGGTTTTCCCCTGGAAGCCCGGCACCCCCAATATGGTGCCGATGGCGGCATTTTCGAAGGTGAAGTCGGGGCCGCGGCCGGTGCTGCCGCCGCTGACCGGATCGATCAGCCGGACATCGGAAATCTCCGCCTGCATGGTATTGGCGACGAAATCGGCCTTCAGGCGAATATCGCCCTCCAGCAGGCGGAAATCGCCGCCGTCGTCATTGGCCCGGCCGCCCAGGGTGGTCCCGAGATAGGTGGCGCTCTTCAGCCCGGCCCCGGCGCTCAGATCGGCGGCAAGGGTGCCCAGGGGCCCGCCGGCGGCCGTGACGAGGTCATTGTCGTTGTCGGTGTCGTAGATCGCCCAATAGGCGAAACTCATGAAGCTGAGATCGTCGATCTTGCCGCCGTCAAGCAGGCGGCCCGCGATCTCGCTCCGGCCGGCGCCGCCGATGGTGACCTTGTCGGCCCGGCTGGTGATCAGGCCGTCGACCACATTATCGGCCTGGCGGAAGGTCCCGAAGGTGGCGACGATCTCGGGCAACGGCACCGCCCGGCGGTCTTGAAGGTCGAGCACCACCTTGCTGCCGCGTTGGGTCAGGGTGGCCTGCTGATAGCCCAGGGCGATGGTGGTGGCGCCGGCCCCGCCCAGTTCGCCGTCCGGGTCGCCACCGGGCTGGACGCTGGTTCCCGGCGGCAGCAGGAAGCTGAGGAAGGTGGCGTCCTTGCTCTTGTCGCCCGAGGTGCCGGTGCAGGCGCCCAGGGCGGCCGCACCACAGAGGACCGCCAGCCGCGCCGTCGGCCGCATGAAACTGGTCATCATTCCCCCCGGGAAACTGCTTGCTGTGGAGTGGCCGCCATTCAAGCCGATCGGACGATGCGCCGTCAACCAAAGGCAAACACACTTTATAAGCGTTTATAGCGCCTGGAAGCGCGTTCTCGGCGTGGCCTCCGGGCGCCCCCGAAGCCGTGGCCGCACCGGGCTGCTACAGGATGAACTTCGACAGGTCGCTGTTGGCGGCCAGGGCACCGACATGGGCCCGAACATAGGCGCCGTCGATGGTGACCGTCTCGCCCGAACGGTCCGCAGCGGCAAAGCTGACCTCGTCCAAAACCCGCTCCAGAATGGTGTGCAGCCGGCGGGCCCCGATATTCTCCACCGAGGCATTGACGTCGGTGGCGATGCGGGCCAGTTCGCCGATGCCGTCGGCGCTGAACACCAGGGTAACGCCTTCGGTCGCCATCAGGGCGACATACTGGCGGATCAGGCTGGCCTCGGGCTCGGTCAGGATGCGCTCGAGGTCGCTGCGCGACAGCGCTTTCAGCTCCACCCGAATGGGCAGGCGGCCCTGCAGTTCGGGCAGCAGGTCCGATGGCTTGGCGATGTGGAAGGCGCCCGAGGCGACGAACAGGATGTGGTCGGTCTTGACCGCGCCGTGCTTGGTCGAGACGGTGGTGCCCTCGATCAGGGGCAGCAGGTCGCGCTGCACCCCTTCCCGGCTGACATCGGCGCCCGACCGCTCGGCCCGGGCGCAGATCTTGTCGATCTCGTCGATGAACACGATGCCGTGGTTTTCGGTCAGGCTGCGGGCTTCCTGGGTCACCGACTCCTGGTCCAGCAGCTTGTCCGCCTCCTCGGCGAGCAGCACCATATAGCTGTCGCGCACGGTCAGCCGCTTGGTCTTGGTCCGGCCGCCCAGGGCCTTGCCGAACATGTCGCCCAGATTGAGCATGCCGACCGAGGCGCCGGGCATGCCCGGCAACTCGAAATTGCCGAAGGGCGAGCTCTGGTCGGCGACCTGCAGTTCGATCTCCTTGTCGTCCATCTGGCCGCTGCGCAGCATGGCGCGGAATTTCTCGCGGGTGTCCTTGCCGGCGCTTTCGCCGACCAGGGCATCGAGCACCCGGTTTTCCGCCGCCAGTTCGGCGCGGGCCGTGACCTCCTTGCGCCGGCGGTCCCGGACCATGACGATCGCCACCTCGATCAGGTCGCGGATGATCTGTTCGACGTCGCGGCCGACATAGCCGACCTCGGTGAACTTGGTCGCCTCGACCTTGAGGAAGGGCGCCTCGGCCAGGCGGGCCAGGCGGCGCGCGATCTCGGTCTTGCCGACCCCGGTCGGCCCGATCATCAGGATGTTCTTGGGCAGGACTTCGTCCCGCAGGTCGTCGGCCAGTTGCTGGCGCCGCCAGCGGTTGCGCAGGGCAATGGCGACGGCGCGCTTGGCGTCGGTCTGGCCGACGATGTGACGGTCGAGTTCGGAGACGATCTCGCGCGGGGAAAATTCGCTCATGGCTCGATCACTTCGACGGTCAGGTTGTCATTGGTGTAGACGCAGATCTGCGCCGCGACGGCCATGGCCCGGCGGGCGATCTTCTCGGCGTCCTGCTCATAGGCGAGCAGGGCCCGGGCCGCCGCCAGGGCGTAGTTGCCGCCGGAGCCGATGGCCATCAGGCCGTCCTCCGGCTCCAGCACGTCGCCATTGCCGGTCAGGATCAGGCCGGTGGTGGCGTCGGCCACGGTCATCATGGCTTCCAGCTTGCGCAAATAGCGGTCTCCCCGCCAATCCTTGGCCAATTCGACGCAGGCCCGGGTCAATTGGTCGGGAAAGCGCTCCAGCTTGGACTCCAGGCGCTCGAACAACGTAAAGGCATCGGCCGTCGCCCCGGCAAAGCCCGCGATGATGCGGCCATTGCCGATCCGCCGGACCTTGCGGGCATTGGCCTTGATCACCGTCGGGCCCAGGCTGACCTGGCCGTCGCCGGCCATGACCACCCGGCCGTTCTGGCGGACGCACAGGATGGTCGTGCCATGCCACGACAGGGACGGATCGGCGGATGACGGATCGGACACGGGGGGCCTCATGGGCGGGACGGGCATCGGCTTGGCCCTATGTAGCGACGATCCGCCCGGGCGCAAGGCTATTGCCGGCCTGGGCGGCCCACTTGGCCGTGGCAGGGGCCGGCAGCCCGTGCTAAAGGCAGGCGTCGGCCGCCCGGGGCGGCGCACCAGTTGGAGAGCAGCCATGCGCACCGCGAGCGTCGCGCGCAAGACCAAGGAGACGGCAATCGCCGTCACCGTCGGCCTGGACGGGACCGGGGTCTACCGGGTGTCCACCGGCATCGGCTTTCTCGACCACATGCTGGAACAATTGTCGCGCCATTCCCTGATCGACCTGACGGTCGAGGCCAAGGGCGACCTGCATATCGATTTCCACCACACCACCGAGGACAGCGGAATCGCCATTGGCGAGGCCGTGGCCAAGGCCCTGGGCGACCGGGCGGGCATCCGGCGCTATGGCGACGCCCTGATCCCCATGGACGAGACCCTGACCCGGGTGGCGCTGGACTGTTCGAACCGGCCCTATCTGATCTGGAAGGTCGCCTTTACCCGGCCCAAGCTGGGCGACATGGATACCGAATTGTTCAAGGAATGGTTCCAGGCCTTCGCCCAGGCGGCCGGCTTGACGCTCCACGTCGAAACGCTCTATGGCGAGAACAACCATCACATCGTCGAGAGCTGCTACAAGGCCCTGGCCCGGGCCCTGCGCATGGCGATCGAGGCCGATCCGCGAGCCCCGGCGGCGGTGCCGTCGACCAAGGGCGTGCTGGGCGGTACCCTGTAGCATGGCGGTGCTCCGACCCTATGGCGTGCTGGGCTCCCCCGGCGACGGTATCGCCGTGGCCGACGGCTTTACCAAGGCGGGGTTCCTGTTCGGGCCGTTGTGGCTGGCCTGGCATGGGCTGTGGCTGCCCGGTGCCCTGTGGCTGGCGGCGATGGCCGGGGCCGCAGGCGTGCTGGTCGCGCTGGGGGCCGACGACACGGTCTTCGCCATTCTGTGCCTGACCGGGGCGCTGGTGATCGGCTGGGAGGGGCAGGGCTGGCGCCTGGCGGCCCTGGCCCGGCGCGGCCAGGTCCTCCCGACGGTTTTGGCTCGCTCGGCCGACGAGGCCCTGTTTCTCGCAGCGCGGGGGGGGCCGTGACCGCAGTCGCCATCGTCGATTACGGCACTGGAAATCTGCGCTCCGCCGCCAAGGCGTTCGAGCGCATGGCCGATGCGGTCGGCCTGGGCGCCGGGACGGTGACCGTCACGGCAGATCCCGAGGTGGTGGCGCGGGCCGACCGGGTGGTGCTGCCGGGCGACGGCGCCTTCGCCGCCTGCCGCCGGGGCATCCTGGACATTCCCGGGCTGATCGAGGCGATCGACGAGGCGGTGGTCGGGCGCGGCCAGCCCTTTTTCGGTATCTGCATCGGCATGCAGCTGATGGCGACGGTGGGCCACGAGCATGGCACCCATCCGGGGTTCGGCTGGATTCCCGGGACCGTGGAACGGCTGGCGCCGAGCGATACCCGCCTGAAGATTCCCCATATGGGCTGGAACGACCTGCGCTTCCACCGCAGCCACCCGGTGCTGGCCGGCGTGCGGGACGGCGACCACGCCTATTTCGTCCATTCCTATGCCCTGCAGCCCGCCCACGCCGACCATCTGCTGGCGAGCGCCGATTACGGCGGCCCGGTCACCGCCATTGTCGGCCGGGACAATTGCATCGGCAGCCAGTTCCACCCGGAAAAGAGCCAGGCCTTCGGGCTGGCCCTGATCGCCGGCTTCCTGAAGTGGCAACCATGATTCTCTATCCCGCGATCGACCTCAAAGGCGGCGCATGCGTCCGTCTGGCCCAGGGCGACATGGCCCGGGCGACGGTCTACAACCCGGACCCCGGGGCCCAGGCCGCGGCCTTCCGCGCCGCCGGCTTCGCCTGGCTCCATGTGGTCGACCTGGACGGCGCTTTTGCCGGGGCCTCGCGCAACGGCCCGGCGGTCGAGGCGATTCTCCGGGCCACCGATGCGCCGGTGCAATTGGGCGGCGGCATCCGCGATCTGGCGGCGATCGACGCTTGGCTCGACCGGGGGATTGCCCGGGTCATTCTGGGCACCGTCGCGCTGCGCAATCCTGCCCTGGTAATCGAGGCCTGCCGCCTGCATCCGGGGCGCATCGCCGTCGGCATCGATGCCCGGGACGGCCGGGTCGCCGTCGAAGGCTGGGCGGAAACCGCCGAACTGACGGCGCTCGACCTCGCCCGCCGCTTCGAGGATGCCGGGGTGGCGGCGATCATCTTCACCGACATCGCCCGGGATGGTCTGCTGACCGGGCTGAATGTGCCGGCAACCGAGGCCCTGGCCCGGGCCCTGGCGATCCCGGTCATCGCCTCGGGCGGCCTTGCCTCCCTGGCCGATATTGCGGCGCTGCTCGCCCTGCCCGGCCGGCCGGTGGCCGGCGCGATCAGCGGCCGCGCCCTTTACGACGGCCGGCTGGACGCCCGGGCCGCCCTGGCCCTGATCGCCGAGGCTGCCTGATGCTCAAGGCACGGATCATCCCCTGCCTCGACGTCCATGGCGGCCGGGTGGTCAAGGGGATCAATTTCGTCGACCTGCGGGACGCCGGCGATCCGGTGGAACAGGCCAAGCTCTATGACGTGGCCGGGGCCGACGAACTGACCTTCCTCGATATCACCGCCTCGTCGGACGAGCGGGCGATCATGCTCGATGTCGTGGCCAAGACCGCGGAACAGGTCTTCATGCCATTGACCGTGGGCGGCGGGGTGCGCAGCCTCGACGACGTCCGCCGCCTGCTGCTGGCCGGCGCCGACAAGGTCTCGATCAATTCCGCCGCCGTGGCCCGGCCCGATTTCGTCCGCGAGGCGGCCGAGAAGGTGGGCAGCCAGTCGATCGTGGTGGCGATCGACGCCAAGGCCGACGGCCCGGGCGGCTGGCAGGTCCATACCCATGGCGGGCGCAAGCCGACCGGCCTCGACGCAGTCGCCTGGGCCCAGCGCATGGTGGCCTGCGGCGCAGGCGAAATCCTGCTGACCTCGATGGACCGGGACGGCACCAAGGCGGGCTTCGATCTGGCCCTGACCCGGGCGGTGGCCGATGCGGTGCCGGTGCCGGTGATTGCCAGTGGCGGCGTCGGCAGCCTGGACGATCTGGCCGACGGGATCCTGCTCGGCCATGCCTCGGCGGTACTGGCAGCCTCGATTTTTCACTTCGGAACCTACACAATAGCCCAGGCTAAGGCGCAACTGGCGGTGCGCGGCGTGCCGGTCCGCCCGTAAGGAATGCTGATGACAGCCGACGTGCTTGACCGCCTGTTCACCATCATCGAAAGCCGTCGTGGCGGCGACGTCACGACCAGCCACGTCGCCCGCCTGTTCGCCAAGGGCCGCGCCAAGCTTGCCCAGAAGGTCGGCGAGGAGGGCGTCGAGACCGCGCTTGCCGGGCTCGCCGGCACCGACCAGGAGGTGGTGGCCGAAGCGGCCGACCTGGTATTCCATCTGTTCATCCTGCTGGCCGACCGGGGCCTTGCCCCGGCCGATGTCTGGGCGGAACTGGTCCGCCGGGAAGGGCGCAGCGGGCTCGACGAAAAGCGCAGCCGATCCAGCTGAGGGTGGCCATGGCCTATGATCCGAGCAATATCTTCGCCCGCATCCTGCGCGGGGAGATTCCCTGCCAGCGGCTTTACGAAGACCATTGGGCGCTTGCCTTCCGCGACATTCATCCCCAGGCGCCGCACCATGTCCTGGTCATTCCCAAGGGCGCCTATGTGTCCTTTGCCGATTTCGCGGCCGAGGCCTCGGCCGAGGAAATCGTCGGCTTCACCCGTGCCGTCGGCCTGGTCGCGGGCCAGCTCGGGCTCGAGGCGGGCGGCTACCGGCTGCTCGCCAATCACGGGCCGGACAGCCACCAGGAAGTGCCCCACTACCACGTGCATATTCTGGGCGGCCGGCCGCTCGGCCCCCTGGTGCTGCGTCCCGCGCCGGCGGCCTAACCATCGAGATCCCGTGGACGCCGCCCGGTCGGCTGCGGATGGCGGCGCGCCGCCGGTCATGGCACGCGCCATGGCAAAGCAATCAAGCGACCCTCGGATTCATTCCGGAGTGCGGCGCCGCACAAGCGTGAATTTTTCGGGACACCGGGCCAGCGGCGATTGACACCGCCGCCTGCCTCGAGAACAAATAAAGAACATCGTCGGAGATGCCGGATCGCCAGGGAGGCCGCAATGGCAGAGGTGACACCAATACCCCCGGGCTATGCCGGGGCGACACCCTATCTGATTGTCCATGACGGCGCGGCGGCGCTGGCCTTCTACCATGCGGCCTTCGGGGCCGCGGAATTGTTCCGCATCGCCGCACCGGGCGGGCGCGTCGGTCACGCCGAGATGAAGCTGGCCGGCGGCATCATCATGCTGGCGGACGAGGCGCCCGACTGTCACGCCCTGTCGCCCCGCACCATTGGCGGCTCGCCCGTCAGCTTTGTCCTCTATGTCGCGGATGTCGATGCGGTATTCGCCCGGGCGGTCGCCGCCGGCGCCAAGGTCGAGCGGCCGGTCGAGACCAAGTTCTATGGCGACCGCAGCGGCAGCGTAAAGGACCCCTTCGGCCATGTCTGGCATATCTCGACTCACGTCGAAGACGTGCCGCCGGACGAGCTCGCGCGCCGCGCCGCGGCCCTCATGCCCCCGACAGGCTGACCTCGCGGCCGGTTGACGCCTCGTCAGGCGGCACGCCGGGCCAGCACCAGGCGCAGCGCGAAGCCCAGGAACAGCACGCCGGAGACCAGGTCGAGCACCCGCCGGACCGCCGGATTGGCCATGGCCCGCCCGGCGACCCCGGCGGCAAACCAGCACAGGCCGGCGAGGTAGAGGGCGCCGAGCACGACCACGCCAAGCCCGAGCAGAACCATCTGCAGCGGTACGTGACCGAGCGCCGGGGCGACGAATTGGGGCACGAAGGCGAGGTAGAACAGGATCACCTTGACGTTCAGCAGGTTGGTCGTCAGGGCCTGCAGGAAGGCGCGGCGCGGCGCCGGCACATGGCGCGGGCGGACCGTGTCCCGTCCGGCCCAGGCATCGAACAGGGCGCGCAGGCCGAGCCAGGCGAGATAGCCGGCCCCGGCCAGGCGCACCGCCTCGAACAGCCCGGCCGAGGCGGCGATCACCGCGGACAGCCCGGCCGCCGCCAGGCCGGTATGGATCAGATTGCCCAGGGTGATGCCGGCAATGGCGACCAGCCCGGTGCGGCGGCCGTCGAACAGGCTGCGGCCCAGGACCAGCAGCGTATCCGGGCCCGGGATCAGGATCAGCACCAGCACCGCCGGCACATAGAGCTGCAGGAGCTGGGGATCGAGCGGCATGGCCATGCCCCCGCGCTAGAGTACGGTCGACAGGCCGCGGCTGGCGCAGGCCGCCCGCACCGTGTTGACCAGCAGGCAGGCGATGGTCATCGGGCCGACCCCGCCGGGCACCGGGGTGATGTGCCCGGCGTGCGCCAGCGCGATGTCGAACTCGACATCGCCGACCAGCCGGGTCTTGCCCTCGGCCGCCGCGACCCGGTTGATTCCGACATCGATGACGCAGGCGCCGGGCCTGATCCAGGCGCCCTTGATCATGGCGGGGATGCCGACCGCGGCGACCAGGATCTCGGCCCGGCCGACCACCGCGGCCAGGTCGCGGGTCTTGCTGTGGGCGATGGTGACCGTGCAGCTCTCGCGCAGCAGCAGTTGCGCCATGGGCTTGCCGACAATATTCGACCGGCCGACCACGACCGCCTCGCGCCCCGCCAGATCGCCGCCCAGACAATCCTTGATCAGCATCAGGCTGCCCAGGGGCGTGCACGGGACGAGGCCCGGCGCCCCAACCGCCAGCCGCCCGGCATTGACCACGTGGAAGCCGTCGACATCCTTGGCCGGGTCGATCAGGTCGAGCACCCGGGCCGCATCCATGTGCCGGGGCAGGGGCAACTGGACCAGGATGCCATGCACCGCCGGATCGGCGTTCAGGGCCGCCACCCGCTCCAACAGGGCGCTTTCCGGGGCATCGGCCGGCAGGCGGTATTCGAACGAAGCCATGCCGGCCTCGCGGGTCTGGCTGTTCTTGTTGCGGACATAGACATGGCTGGCGGGATCGTCGCCGACCAGCACGACGGCCAGGCCGGGCATCAGGCCATGGTCGGCGACCAGGCGCCGGACCTCGGCCGCGACCGTCAGGCGAAGCCCCGCCGCAAACCCCTTGCCGTCGATCAGTGCTGCCGCCATGCGCCCCTCCTGCCGTTCACAGCCCCAGCCACGCTGCCAGCCGGGCCTCCAGGACGGCGGTCTCGCCGTCGAGATGAAGATGCTTGAGCCGTCCGGTCTCGCCCCGGCGAATCCGGACGGCCGAGGCCGGCAGGCCGAGCGCGGCGGCGACATAGCGCACCAGCGCCCGGTTGGCCGCGCCCTCCACCGCCGGGGCGGCCACCCGGATCGCCGCCGCGCTGTGCCCCGCGCCGTCCTCCACCACCCCGCCAAGGCCGTCGCGGCCGCCCCTCGGGGTCAGGCGGACGACCAGCACGACCCCGTCGGGGGCCGCCCGGAAGGGTGCGCCGGCCATGACTGTCAGGGCAGCAGGACCGGCCGCAGGCTGGTGACGATGAGCCGCTCCAGGAAATAGATTCCGATGATCACGACGATCGGCGACAGGTCGACCCCGCCCATATTGGGCAGCACCGAGCGGATCGGCCGGAGCACGGGCTCGGTCAGGTTCCAGATCACCGTGCTGATGCCGCGCACCACCTCATTGTGCGGATTGATGACGTTGAACGCCGTCAGCCAGCTCATCACGGCGGCAATGATCACGACCCATTTGTAAAGGTCGAGAATCAGCAACAAGGTCTCGATCACCGCCTGCATCTTGACGCTCCTCGGCTTCCAGGCCGATTTAGGCATTCGCGAGCCAACTGGCAACGGCAAAGCGACAAGGGCGATGGTCCTTGACAGGAATTCCCGCCCCTTGCATGTTCTGCGCCTCGCGAAAAGGCGGGTCCGGGGCCGTAGCTCAGTTGGGAGAGCGCCTCGTTCGCAATGAGGAGGTCAGGGGTTCGATTCCCCTCGGCTCCACCATCCCGGACCCTGACGCCAAACCCCCCGCACAAATGGAAATGTTAGGGCTCTCACGGGCTGCGCGTCCCGGTCGGGAGGAGCCCCCGTCGTTCAATAGCCGGCGAGCAGCAGAGCGGCGGCCAGCAGGTTGCTGGCGACCTTGATCTCGCCGTCACGGATGGCGCCGTCGAGGGCGGCCCGGTCGAGCAGCACCAGTTCGGCAACCTCCAGATCGCCGGATGCCGGTTCCGCGACCTTGCGGCAGCCCGTGGCATGGAACAAATGGGCGGTGGCGCCATAGAGATTGGCGAAGGTCACCACCTGGTGCAGCGGCCGCAGCAGGCCGGCCGTATAGCCGGTCTCTTCGCGCAGTTCGCGGGCGGCCGCGGCCTCCGGGGTCTCCCCCGGATCGATCATGCCGCCCGGCAGGCACAGGCAGATGCCGCCCACACCCTGGCGGTACTGGCGCAGGCCGAGCAACGCGCCCGCTTCGGTCTCGGCCGCCACGACGACATAATCGGGGGTTTCCAGGCGATGATAATCCTCGACCACCCGGCCGTCCGGCAGTTCCAGCCGGTCGCGGTAGAGGCGCAGCCAGGGCGCCCGCTGATAGATCAGGCGGCGGGCCAGGCGGCGCCAGGGTCCCGCCGCCGGCGGCGGTGCAGATGCTTCGGTCATGCCCCATCTGGCACGGCCGGCCGGCCGCGCGCAACACTGGCATTCGGCGCCCGCCTTGGCCATGCTGGCGGCCATGAACAGACGGGCTTTCCTGGCCTTGGGCGGCCTGCCCCTGGGCGCCGCCCTGGCCCATGCCGACACAAGGCGCAACGACGCCGCGGTGGTCGGCACGCTGATCCTGCTGGGGCCGTTCGACCTTTCGGTGGTGCGCCGGGCCGAGGTCCGGGCGATCATGACCGTGGTCGCAGACCTTGTGGTGGCAGACGACACCCTGCGGGCGCGCATTGTCGCCGAGGTGCCGCGCCTGCGCGAACGCTACCTCGATCACCTGCGCCGCCTGTCCGAGACCGTCGACCTGGCCGGTTGGCTGGATGTGGGGCATATCGCCGCCGTGCTCCAGGCTGCCACCGACGCGCTTTACGGCGCGGCGACGACCCGGGTCCTGGTCGTCCACGCGATCATGCGCCGCCTCGCCTGAGGGGCCTGCCTATTCCGCGGCCGCCGCGCGCTTTTCCAGGACATCCTTGGTCATGCTGGCGCCGCTGGCGGCGGCCGGCCAGCCGACATAGAAGGCCAGATGGGTCATCACCTCGCCCAGTTCCTCGGCGGTGATGCCGTCGTCCAGGGCGGCATTCAGGTGGTGCGGCAACTGCTCGGGCCGGTACAGGGCGGTCAGCGCGGCGACGGTGATCAGGTTGCGCTCGCGCTTGGACAATTGCGGCCGCTGCCAGATATCGCCGAACAGCACCGATTCGGTCAGTTCCATCATCTTCGGCACCACCGGGCGCAGACGGTCGCGCAGCTTGGCATTGATCTTGGACATGGGCGTTCTCCCGAAGCCGTGAGAGCCGTGGCGCGATGGCGGTCATGGCACCGCGGCCCCCGCTCTCTGATGTTACGCATCCTCGAACGGCGAAGCGGTTTCGGCTTCGCCCGGCGATGCTCTGGGGCACGGCGATTATGGCCGGTTGGCCCCCTGGCGCAACGCGCCCGGTCGCCATGCTGCCGCATGGCTGGGCCGCTGCGGCGCGTGGCTCGTGCCGCTTTACTCGGTCAGGGACTGGCCCGCGACGCCGGCAAAGCCGAACACCAGCAGGCCGCCGCGCCGCCGGGGCAGGGCCGCGGCCAGGCCGTCCCGGTCGGCCCGGGCGAGGGCCGTGAAGCTCTGCCCCTGGTCCCGGGAAACCAGGATCGTCCCCTCGAGGCCGACCAGAACGATGCGGCCGTCCGCCAGGACAAGGCCCGCTTCGAGCGACGCCGTGGAGGGGTTGGCGACCGGCTGCCAGCTCTGCCCGGCAGCGTCGCTGCGCCAGATATTGCCGCGCATGCCGAACGCCAGGACGCCGCCGTCGCGCAGACAGAGGATGTTCCAGAACGATCCGGCATAGCCGGTCTCGAAGGCGGTGAACTGGCTGAAATCCGGACTGGCGACGAACACGTTGCCGGCTTCCCCGGCGATCCAGATCCGGCCGTCCGGCGCCACGTCGGTGCCGTTCAAGTGCCAGTCCAGGTCGCCCATGTCCTTGCGGGTCCACCGCCGGCCGTCATCCGCGGTCAGCAGCACCAGGCCGTAGGCGCCGACGGCAAAGCCCCGGCCATTGCCGGTCATGCGGATATCCATCAGGGGCGTGCCGTCGGCCGGATCGAAATGGACCAGGTCCCAGCTTTCGCCGCCGTCCTGGGTGCGCAGAACGGTGCTGTCGTGGCCCACCGCAAAGCCCAGCCGGTCGTCGGCGAAGCGCACCGCCGTCAGGGTGACGTCGACCGGCACCGGCACCTGACGCCAGTTGGCGCCGTCGTCATCGGACAGCAGGATATGGCCCCATTGGCCCACCGCGACGATCCGTTCCCCAGCCCGGGCGGCCCCGTTGAGCAAGGTCGACCGGGCCAGCGGCCGGATCGTGGCCGGCACCGGGGCGAGGGATTCGGTGGCCGCGCCGTCGTCCCCTGCGTCCGGCGCGGCGGCGGCCATGGCGCCGGTCGGTGCCGCAAGCAGCGTCAGGACGGTCAGGACAAGGCGAAAAACGCGGACAGGCATGACAGGCTCCGCAAGCTGAAGCAACGGGCGACGCCGCGGCGCCGGCGCGCCGCGTGTCATGGCCTCAGCGCGTGCCGAGGCGGCTGATGGCGGCCGGGGTGAAGCGCGAGGCGTCGATATCCTGGGCATTCCAGTCGACCATCTTCTCCTCGTTCTTCATGCCGAACACCACATAGCGGCCGGACTGGGTGTCATAGGTCGCTTCCAGGGCGGACGAGCACAGGGGCGCGTCGAAATAGTTGATGATCGGCCCTTCCTGGACCCGCCATAGCTGGCCCCTGGTGTCGTAAAGGTCGACCGCGACGACGTTCCAGCTGTCCTCGTCGACATAGAAGACGCGCTTGCCATAGACGTGCCGGACGCCCGCTTTCAGGGTCGCTTCGACCACCCAGACCCGATGCAGTTCATAGCGGTTGAGCGCCTGGTTGATATGGGACGGCTGCAGGATCTCCTTGTAGCCGTGCTTGTCCGAGGCAAGCGCATAGGCATTATAGGCGACATAGACCTCGCGCTTGCCCAGCAGCTTGAAGTCGTAGCGGTCGGTGGCGCCGTTATACATGTCGAACTGGTCGACCGTGGCCAGGCCATCGGTATTGTACAGCGGATTGTCATAGGAGATGTCGGGCGCCCGCATGACCCGCCGCGTCGCCGGCAGATATTGCCACGACTGGCGTTCCAGCTCCTTGGCATTGATGGTGTCGTGGACCAGCACGATCGAACCGGCCAGCTTGGCCGGGGCGGTCGTGATGTTGATGTAGGAAATGCCGATATTGTCGAGCTGGCTGATGTCTGTGACATCGCCCTCGGTCACCTTGCCCGGTCCCGAATAGTGGAAGATGCCCTCGTCGCGGGCCTTGTACAGGGTATAGCTGCCGTCCCGATTGACCGCGGCCGAGGCGAAGTAGCGGCGGAATTTGAAGCCGCGGTAGCGCAGCCGGTGGTTCCAGATCACCTCGACCCCGGTCTGGGGAATCGGGAAGGGATTGCCCAGGATGGCATTGGCCAGGCCGTTCTCGTCGGCGGTCATGGTCGCCGTCAGGGCATTCTGCTTGTTGGCTTCGTAGATCCGCTCGGGCGCCGCACAGGAGCGCCGGCTCTGATACACCGGCATCTTGTAGTCCGGGTAGAGCTTCATCATCAGCATCTGCCCGTCGGTCAGACGGCTCTTGTATTTGTCCATGTTGCCGGCGTCGATGGTGAACAGCAGCTTGTCGCCGGCAAAGGGCGAGACATAGTGGTCGCCGGCGGTATAGCCGGCCGGCGGCTTGCTCAGGCCGCCGTCCCAGGCGGGGATGGAACCGTCGGCATTGCCCGCCTTCTCCGCCCCCATCGGGGTCAGGTCCTGGCCCAGCCGGGCCGCCTGGTCCGGTGCCACCTTGGCCACTGCCGGAACGGCCAGCAGCGCGGCCAGGAACAGGCCGATTACCAACGGTGCCGGCTTGGCGTTCACTCTGAACTGCATCTCGAATCTCCCTTGAGGCCGGCCTGTACGTAACGTTAGGCGGCTCAAAACTGGTACTGCACGGTCATGCCCATGAAGTCGCGGTCGATATAGGGGTTGCGCGACCCGCCCTGGCCGCCGCCCCCGCCCCAGCTTTTGAAGTAGTTCACCGTCACCGACGTGTTCGACAGGTACTCGGCCTTGAGCGCGAGGTTGACCGACTGGACGCTCTTGGTGAAACCGGGATTGGGTGCCGGGGTCTGCCCGAACAGACCCCAGGAAAAGCCGATCGACGGGGTCAGGGTGACCCCGGGATAGACATTGGGATAGGTCCAGAAGAACAGGCCCTGAAGGCCGCCGGACCATTGGGTCGGGCGTTTCCAGGTTTCCGGGAAAGGCGGCTCCAGGTCGACCGCCTTGATCGGCTGCAAGACGGGCACGCCGCCGATGGTCAGCGGGTTGGTCTCGAAGCCGGTATAGCCGTTCTGGCCATAGGCGGCGTATTGCACGTCCTTGTCGATATCGACATAGATCGTGCCCAGTTCCACCAGCGCATAGAATTCACTGGCGTGCAGCCAGCGGGTGACCGAGTCCGAGCCACCGAAGATCTTGGTGCCGCGCACGGCCGCCAGCCACATGTCGTGGCGCTCGTCCAGGCGAACGGTCCGGCCCGGCGGAAAGCTGGTATCGGTGCTGGTGCCCGGTGCGTTCAGATAAGGCGCGATCCCCGGGCTGTTGATGGTCGGCAGCAGATCGCCCACGCCCCCGGGCAGGCCGGTGTTGATGCGCGCCCGCGCGGCCTGGTCGATCGGCACGCCACCGGCATTGGAATAGACCGTCGCGGTAAAGGCCGGTTCGGATATCCACACCGGCACCCGGTGCTTGAACGACAACTCGGCATTGA
>JAJFJE010000129.1 GCA_021774355.1 Alphaproteobacteria bacterium | reverse complement strand
CGTACGACATGGGCGAGCGACAGGCCGCGCCGGGCCGCGCCGGGCAGGTCGTCACGGCGCCGCCGGGCTTCGACCCGGGCCGCGATTTCCGCCGCCCGGGCGTCGGCCTGCGCCTGCATCTCGATCAGCAACTGGCCCAATTGGGAAAGCCCGGTGGCGCCGTCGAACACTGGCGGCATCAGCAGGCTGGCATCGGGCTGGGCGTGGAACGTCTCGACTTGCGCGTCGAGGTCCCGGGCCAGCGGCAGGGCGACATCGAGCAGCCGCTCCACGGTTTCCGGCGACGCGACGGGCAGCAGCAGCTTGATCATGGCGAACCCTCGAAAACATGGTTCCATCCTAGCCGACCGGGGTCCTCGGCGAATTAATCCAAGACAAATTTGCGGCACCGCACCAAAGCGTGATTATTCTATCTCATGGCCGTTCGACCGACCGACGAAACCGATCAGACGGAAGTCTTCGCCTGGCTGGCGCAGCCAGCGACCCATGGCGGCGAGCCGGTCACCCGCATCGACAGTTCGGCTGCCGTGATCTTCCTGGCCGGCGCCCTTGCCACCAAGGTCAAGCGGGCTGTCGACCTCGGCTACCTGGACTTCCGCAGCGTGGAGGCACGGCGCCGGACCTGTGCCGCGGAGGTCCGGCGAAACCGGCTGTTCGCGCCGCAACTCTATCTCGGCAACCAGGCGATCTGGCGCCAGCCGGACGGCAGCCTGGCCCGCGGCGCCCTGCCCGAGGGGCAGACCGCCGTGGACCATGCCGTCGTCATGCGCCGCTTCGCCGACGCGGCCCTGGGCAGCCGGGCTCTGGCCGCCGGCCACCTGAGCGGCGAGATGCTCGAAGCTTTCGCCGCCGACCTCGCCCAGCGGCACGGCCGCCTGGAGCCGGCGGCCGAGGCCCCGGACGAGGCCGCCCGCCTGGCCCATTGCCTGGAAGCGGCCGAACACATGGCGCCGCAGATCCGGGTGGACCGGCTGGAGGCGGTCGCCGGGCTGCTGCGCCAGAGCTTCGGCGCCACCGCCCTGCTGGCCCGCAACCGGGCCGTGGCCGGCCAGGTCAAGCAGGGTCACGGCGACCTTCATCTGGACAATCTTTGCCTGTTCGAGGGCGGCCTCCTGGCGTTCGACGCCCTGGAGTTCGACGACCGGATCGCCACCGGCGACGTGCTCTACGACCTCGCCTTCCTGGAGATGGACCTGCTCCGTTACGGTCGCCCGGATCTTGCCCTGAGGGTCCACGACCATTATCTCGAGGCCTCCCCCCAGGCGGTCGCCGGCACCCGCCTGATGCCCTATTTCATCGCCCTGCGGGCCCTGATTCGGGCCTTCGCCAATCACGCCGCCTGGCGCCTGGCAGGGCGGCCGGCCGGCGCCCCGCCGCCGCTGGCCCTGATCGAAAGCTATCTCGGAATCATCGAAGCCGTGCTGCCGCCCCCCGGGCCCCGGCTGGTCGCCGTCGGCGGCCTGTCGGGCAGCGGCAAGTCGGCGCTGGCCCGCAGCCTTGCGCCGCGCCTTGGCCCTGCCCCCGGCGCCCTGGTGCTGCGCAGCGACGTCATCCGCAAGCGCCTCGCCGGCGTCGCCCCGGAGACCCGCCTGCCGGCGGCGGCCTATGGCGAACAGCAGAACCAGGCGGTCTATACCCGCATGTTCGAAGAGGCGGCGCACAGCCTCGGTGCCGGCCGCAGCGTCATCCTCGACGCCGTCTTCGCCCGACCGGCGGAACGCGAGCGGGCCCATGCCGCGGCCGGCCCGCTGCCCTTTGCCGGGCTGTGGCTGGACGCCGACCCAAGCATCCTGAAGGAACGGGTCGAGCGCCGGCGCAACGACGCTTCGGACGCCACGGTGGCGGTGGTGGACCAGCAGACCGGTCGGGACCCCGGTGCCATGACCTGGAGCCGGCTGGCGGCCGAGGGCGCGGCCACCTTCACCCTGCGCCAGGCCTGCGCGGCCCTGGGCCTGACCTGAGCATCAGGCGGGGGGCAGCCGCGCGGCCGCAATGGCTTGCCCGGGGCCGACCACCACGGCATGTTCCGGCCATGCGGACGCTTCTCGACCCCTTCCTTCTGGCCCTTGTCGGCATCATCAGCCTGGCCGCCCTGTGGCCCGAACCGGGACTGAGCGGCGGGCCGCTGCATTTCGAATATTTCACGGCCTATGGGGTTTCGATCATCTTCTTCCTCTACGGCCTGACCCTCGCCCCGGAGAAGATGCGCGCCGGCCTGCTGAACTGGCGTCTCCATGTTGCCGTGCAGATCGGCACCTTCGTGATCTTTCCGTTGCTGGTCCTGGGGGCCGGCATGCTCGGCGCCAGCCGGCTGCCCAGCGCGATCTGGATCGGCTTCTTCTTCATTGCGGCCCTGCCCTCGACCGTATCGTCCTCGGTGGCCATGGTCTCGATCGCCCGGGGCAACATCCCCGGCGCGATCTTCAATGCCAGCCTGTCCAGCCTGATCGGGGTGGTGGTCACGCCCTTGTGGATGGCCTGGTTCCTGGCCAAGGGCGGCATCGACATGGCGGTCGGTCCGGTCATCATCAAGATCCTGCTTCTGGTCGTGACGCCGATCATCGTCGGCCAGGTGCTGCACCGGCCCCTGGCCCGCTGGACGGCGCGGCACCTGGGCACCATCCGCCTGGTCGACCGGGTGGTCATCATCGGCGTCGTCTACGGTTCGACCGCAGACTCCTTCGCCACCGGGGTATGGAGCAGCCACCCCCCCCTGTTCCTGGTCGGCATCGCCGCCGGCGCCGTAGCCCTGTTCACCGGTGCCTTTGCCACCATGGGCGCCATGGCCCGGGTGCTCGGCTTCGGCCGCGACGACCGCATCACCATGCAGTTCTGCGCCTCGAAGAAGTCCATGGTGATGGGGGTCCCCATGGCCGGGCTGATCTTCGGCCACGGGCCCCAGCTGGGCCTGATCATCGCGCCCCTGCTGCTCTACCACTTCTTCCAGCTGGTCATCGTCTCGATGGTTGCCGGACACGAGAGGCGAACCGCCGGCGACGCCGGCTGAGCTATTCCGCGGCGGCCTCGACCCGGCTGGTCCGGGCCTTGTTGCGCATCAGCACCAATTCCTCGGCGGCGGTCGGATGCACCGCCACGGTGCGATCGAAATCGGCCTTGGTGGCGCCCAGCTTGACCGCGATGCCGAGGGCCTGGATCAATTCCGGCGCCTCCACGCCCATCATGTGGATCCCCACCACCCGGTCCGAGCGGGGCTCGACCAGGAGCTTCATGTAACCGCGTTCGGCGCTCCCCCCGAGGGTGTTCTTCATGGGCCGGAAATCCGCCTCGTAGACATCGACCGCGCCATATTTCGCCGCGGCCGCGGCCTCGCTCGGCCCGATGGTGCCGAGCGGCGGGGCACTGAACACGGCGGTCGGCACATCCAGATGGTCGGGCGCGGTCGGGCGGCCGCCGAACACCGTATCGGCGAAGGCATGGCCTTCCTTGATCGCCACCGGGGTCAGCGCCAGGCGGTCGGTAACGTCGCCCACCGCATAGATGTTGGGAATGGCCGTGCGGGAATAGAGATCGACCGCGATCGCCCCCTTGGCGCCCGGCGCCAGGCCGATCGTCTCCAGGCCCAGGCCCGCGACATTGGGCACCCGGCCGGTGGCGAACAGGACCTGGTCGGCCTCGATCACGCTGCCGTCCGCCAGGCCCAGGGCAAGATGGTCGCCCTGGCGATCGAGACGGACCGGCTGGCGGCCCAGGCGCAGGGCGATGCCCTTGGCCCGGTATTCCGTGGCAAGGCGGCTGCGCAGATCGTCGTCGAAGCCGCGCAGCACGGCATCGCCCCGGTGGACCAGGATGGTCTCGGCCCCCAGGCCATGGAAAATGCCCGCGAACTCGACCGCGATATAGCCGGCGCCGACCACCGCCACCCGTCCGGGCAGGCGGTCGAGGTGAAACACCTCGTTCGAGGTGATGGCCAGTTCGCGCCCCGGGATATCCGGCACCGCCGGCGTGGCACCGGTCGCGATGAGAATGGTCTCGGCGGTCACCTGCCGGCCGCCGACATCGAGGGTATGGCGGTCGACAAAGCGCGCCCGGGCCTCCAGGAGTTGCACCCCGGCACCGTCCAGCCCCTTGATATAAAGACCGTTCAGACGGTCGATCTCGCGATCCTTGGCCGCGATCAGGGCCGGCCAGTCGAACCGGCTCTCGCCCAGGGTCCAGCCGAACCCGGCCGCGTCGGCGAAATCCTGGGCGAAATGGGCGGCATAGACCATCAGCTTCTTGGGCACGCAGCCGCGGATGACGCAGGTGCCGCCGACCCGGTACTCCTCGGCAATGGCGACCCGGGCGCCGTAGCCGGCGGCAATGCGCGCCGCCCGGACCCCGCCCGAACCCGCACCGATGACGAAAAGGTCGTAGTCATAGGCTGCCATTGTCACCCTCCTGCCGTCTGCCGCGCTTTCATGTGACGACGCGCACACGCAAGGTCAAGCGGACGCTTTCCTTGGCGCCCGCAATTGCCTATGCAGGGGGATGCTCCGAACCGCTTCCCGCCTGTTCGTCCTCAGCCTCGCCCTGGCCGCAGCGCCGGCAATGGCCCAGCAGGATCTGCCCGAAGGGCTGCGCCCGGTGCCGCCCGCCATTGCCGACGCCGACGCCCTGCAGCGCCTCTTCGCCGGCCGGACGCTGCACGGCCGATTTGCCAGCGGCGACCCCTTCATCGAATATTATCAAGAAGATGGCGTCAGCGCCTATTGGCAGTTGGGGTGCCTGCACGCGGGCAAGTGGTGGATCGATACGCTGGCCGATGCCGATGGGCCCTTTGCGCCGGGCACAGC
>JAJFJE010000128.1 GCA_021774355.1 Alphaproteobacteria bacterium | reverse complement strand
TGCCGCGGCCGCCCACCTGTCCTGCGTCGACTATCTGGGCGACGTGCCCTGGGACGACTATCCCCTGGCCAAGGACTGGTATGTCCGGGTGAAGTCGCGGCCCAGCTTCCGGCCCCTGCTGGCCGATCACGTGCCGGGCATGCCGCCGCCGTCCCACTACGCCGACCTGGATTTCTAGCCGCCCATGGCCCCGTCGCGGCCGTCCTCCGCAGCTCCGGCAACGGTCAAGACCCGGCTGGCGGCGGCTGCTGCCGCGCTCGGTTTCGACCAGTTCGGCGTCGCCGCACCGGATGCGGTCGCCCGGATGGGCCGGGGCGAGGCCCTGGCCCGGTTCGTCGCACTCGACCGCCATGGCGACATGGCCTGGCTTGCCGATACCACGCGCCGGGCCGATCCGCGGGCGCTCTGGCCGGCGGTTCAGGCGATCGTCATGGTCGGCAGCAGCTATGCGCCGGCGACCGACCCCCTGGCCCTGGTCGCCCAGCGCCGCACCGCGGTGATCGCCAGCTATGCCCGGCGCCGCGACTATCACGAGGTGATGAAGGGCCGCCTGAAGCACCTGGCCCAGGGCCTGGCGGCGGCGACCGGGGCCGAGGTCAAGGTCTTCGTCGACACCGCGCCGGTCCTGGAAAAACCCCTGGCCGAGGCCGCCGGCCTGGGCTGGCAGGGCAAGCACACCAATCTGGTCAGCCGGCGCCACGGCTCATGGCTGTTCCTGGGGGCCCTGTTCACCACGGTGGCGCTGCCTCCGGACGCGGCCGAGACCGACCATTGCGGGAGCTGCCGGCGCTGCCTGGATATCTGCCCGACCGCAGCCTTTCCGGCGCCCTACGAACTCGATGCCCGGCGCTGCATCGCCTATCTCACCATCGAGCATAAGGGGGCGATCCCGGCGGAATTCCGCGCCGCCATCGGCAACCGTATCTTCGGCTGCGACGATTGCCTGGCGGTCTGCCCGTGGAACCGCTTTGCCGCCGCCGCCAAGGATGCCCGATTGGCCGAACGGGCCGAACTGGGCAGCGCCACCCTGATCGAGCTGGCGGGACTGGACGAGGCCGGCTTCCGCGCCCGGTACGCCGGCACCCCGGTCCGCCGGGCCGGCCGCGAGCGCTTCCTGCGGAACGTCGCCATCGGCCTGGGCAACAGCGCGGACCCCGCAGCCGTCGGCGCGGTGCTGGTCCTGCTGGGCGAGCCGAGCCCGCTGATCCGGGCCATGGCGGTGTGGGCGCTGGGCCGTCTTGACCCGGGGCGCTTTGGCGACCAGCAGCGCCGCCGGCTGGCGTCCGAAACCGACCCCGCCGTGCGCGCGGAATGGGCTATTTCGCCTTCAGGGCCTTGAGCGAGGCCGCTGCCGCGGCGCGCACCCCCGGCGCCGCATCGGGCAGGGCAACGACCCGCCGCCAGTCGGCCGCCGCCCCCTTGCGGTCCTTGGTCAGCAGGCGGATACGCCCCCGTTCGAGCAGGATGTCGGGATCGTCCGGAAAGATGCTGTCGGCCCGCTCGATCGCCTTTTTTGCCTGGTTGAAGCGGCCCAGTTGACGCAAGGCGGTGGCATAGAGCAGCAGGGTGTCGGGATCGCTATTGTCGATCTGGACCGCGGCGTCGAGATCCGTGGTCGCCTTCGACCATTGGGCCATGGCCGCGTAGGCCCGGGCGCGGTCGACCAGCAGGCTGCGATTATTGGGCGTCTGGGCGAGGGCCCGGGTGAGGGCCTCGGCCGCCAGGTCAGGCTTGCCGTCGAGCAGGCGGATATTACCCAGTTGGGACAGCATGGCGGCGGCCTCGTCGCCATCGGCCGTGCGGTCGATCAGGCGGCCCAGGCGCTCGGCGGCGGCGGCCAGGCGGTTCAGTTCGACCTCGGCCAGCACCGCGCAATGTTCCGCCGCCGCGTCGCCCCCCGCCTGGACCCAGGCCTCGGCTGCCTGCAAGGCGGCGCCGGGATCGCTCCGGATCGCGGCGACACAGGAGGAATAGGTCAGGGCGGCGGCCGGCTGCGCGACGAACGCGGCGGCGCCGGCCAGGGCGAAGACCAGGAAGCGGGCTTGATGAAGGCGCGGCATGGCCCCTACAGTCCGCTGCCTGTGGAGATGATGCAAGACAGATGAAGCGCCTGTTCTGTTTCGGTTTCGGCTATTGCGCGGCGGCCCTGGCCCGGCGCCTGCAGCCGCTCGGCTGGTCGGTGGCGGGCACCAGCAGGGACCCGGCGCGGCGCCTTGCGATGGCCCAGGCCGGCGTCGAAGCATTCGATTTTCCCCTGGCCGAACCGGACCGGGCCCTGGCCGGAGCCAGCCATATCCTGGCGGCGGTGCCCCCGGATTCGGCGGGCGATCCGGTCCTTGCGGCCCATGGCCGCGATATTGCGGGCCGCCACGACCTGGCCTGGTTCGGCTATCTCTCGACCACCGGGGTCTATGGCGACCGCGGCGGTGCCTGGGTCGACGAGACCCTGGCGCTGGCGCCCAGCGGCGAGCGCGGCCGCCGCCGGGCCGCGGCGGAACGGGCCTGGGCGGCCTGCGACCTGCCTTTGCACGTGTTCCGCCTGCCCGGGATCTATGGGCCGGGCCGGAGCCCGCTTCAGGGGGTGCGCGACGGCACGGCCCGCCGCATCGAGCGTCCCGGCCAGGTGTTCAGCCGGATCCATGTCGACGACCTTGCCACGGTGCTGCTGGCCTCGATGACCCGGGCGCGTCCGGGCGCAGTCTATAATGTGGCCGACGACGAACCGGCGGCACCGGCTGACGTGGTCGCCTATGCCGCCCGCCTTCTGGACCTGCCGCTGCCGCCCCGGGTGACCTTCGACGAGGCCCCGCTCAGCGCCACGGCGCGCAGCTTCTGGGCCGAATCGAAACGGGTCAGCAACCGCCTGGTAAAGGCCGAACTGGGCATCACCCTGGCCTATCCCAGCTATCGCGAGGGCCTTGCCGCGCTCGTCCGTCTGTCCGCGTAACGGGGGACCCCGATGAATCTGAAGACCCTGCTGAAGCGCGATCTGAATGCCGCCCGGATCGCCATCGCCGTGTGCCTCGCCCTGGTGGTGTTCCTGCCGACCCAGCTGTCCTTCGTCGCGGTCCCGCCGGGGACCACGGGGACCGAGGATCCGGGGGCCGTCCTGGTGATGCACAAGGGCGACCGGATGCAGATGTTCGACAGCGCCGCGGGCCTGTGCCTGCGCGAGAGCGGCAGCGACAACGCCGTCTGCCGCCACATGGTCTATGCCGCCTTTGGCGCCAAGACCATCGTGGCGCGCCTGCCCTACAGCGATTGGATCTATCGCCAGTCCCTGCCCGCGGCAGCGCCGGCCGCCGGCCGCTAGGCGCCCGGACCGGCCCGCCACGGCCACCACAAGCCGCGTCATCCCCGCCGGCGCGGCAGCGCCGATCGGGGATCTTTCGTGGCGCAGGATCCCGGCTCTGCGCTGCGCTCCGGCCGGGATGACGAGGTGTTTATGGGCCGGGCATCACCGCGGCTGAGGTTGTGAACCGGCATCACCGCGGCTGCCGTTCCCGAGCGCGTTTCCTGCACGGGTGACGGCACCCGCACAAAGCCTCGTCATCCCCGACGGCGCGACAGCGCCGATCGGGGATCTTCGGGGCGCGCTCAGGATCCCGGCTCTGCGCTGCGCTCCGGCCGGGATGACGAGGCCGTTGTGAGCCGGGCATGACGGCGGCGGTTCCCG
>JAJFJE010000127.1 GCA_021774355.1 Alphaproteobacteria bacterium | reverse complement strand
GGTCGCCGGCGACGTCCAGCGTCGCACGCGTCGCGGCCGCCTGTCGGCCCGCGGTGTAGATTGCGGCGCCGCCCTCGCTATAGGATTCGGTGCCCTGCTCATAGGTCGGCAAGGGCACCGCCGGATCGTAGAGATTTATGTCGCCCGCGGCAGCAAGGGTGATCGCGCCGCCGCCGGTCCGCAGGACGGTCCGGGCGAGACCCGGCGGAATATCCTGGGCCCCGCCGCCGCCGGAACTGCCGCCAAAGGGCGGCGCCTGCCCGGCCGCGGTAAAATAGCCGGGCAGGTCGGCAGCCACCGCCGCCGCCATATAATGCTCCAGCCAATACGACAGGACCGCCGCCGGCCCGGACAGGTAGCCGTCGCCGAAATTGTCGGGGACCCCGTAGCGGTCGGTCAGGGCATCGAGGCCGGCATCGCTGTGATCGTCGAGCGCGGCCAGGAAGCCGTCCCACGCCGCCCGCGAATTCACCCCCGACTGGTCGTCGATGAGATCCCAGCCGAGGTCGATCTCGATCACCGTGTCCGGGCCCAGCGCCGCGCCAAGCTGGTTTACCGGCACGAACTGCGAGTCCGCATCCGGGAACGGGCTGCCCAGGAACAGGTCGTTGTTGCCGACGTCGAAATAGAGATCGACCGCGACCGGGCCGCCGGCCGCGCCGGCAATGCCCTGATAGGGCCGATAGGGGTTGAAGGTGATCGCCGCCCGACTGTCCCGCCCCACCCGGACCGGATCGACACTGCCGAGATCGGCGCCCGCGGTCAGGCGATAGGATGCGGTGTCCGGTCCGGCCTGGGCGCAGCTGCCCGCCGGGCACAGGCTTGGGAACGGCACCATCAGCGACAGCCCGTCGACGGCGCTGAGCGCCGCCGGCCCGTTGGCCGCCGCGGAATAGGCCTGGGCGACCCCGCCGCCGCCGCCGCCACCGCCGCCGCCGAGCAGAACATAGGGCGCGCCGCTGGCCGGGGCGTTGAAGCCGTAGACATAGTAATAGAGGCCCAGGCTGTCCAACCCGCCGAAGCGCTGGAAGGCAAAGCGCAGCGGGTCACCGTCGCCGCCATCGCCGGCGGCGGTCTGAACCGGCCCGGCGAACTGGAAGAAGCCATCGGTGAGGCTGCCGTCGAGACGCAGGTCGCCGCCGGCGCGCAAGGTCACGACCGGCGCCGCGCCGCGCACATCGCCCTGGCCTGTGCGGTAGGTGAGATGGGTGAAGCGCGCCAGCAGTTCGCCTTCGGCCCCCGGGACCACCGCCGCCTGCCCACCGCCCAGATCGGTCATCAGCCCGGCCGCGATGGCGCCGCTGACGTCGACGGTCCCCGCCCCCAGATTCCAGTTCGAGGCCAGGACGATATTCCCCTGGTAATCGAGTTCGACCCCCGGGCGGGCATGGAAATTCGCCTGGCCGGCGAGCCCGCCCAGGCGGGCGTAACTGGCCGAGAGGTCGAAGCCCTGGACGAAATCGACTACGGTTCCAGGGCCGTCGTCGCCCAGGAAATTGACGCCGCCGGTGACCGCCGGCGTGCCGTCCGGGCGCACCCCGTCGAGCTTTGCCGAGACATCGAGAGTCACCGTCCCGGTCGCCGGGTCGAGGGTCACGCCGGCAAAGCTTCCCGCAGCCGCCAGGGCACCCAGGTCCCAGCGCCTGACCGCCTCGACCGTGATATCCCGGGCGCCCCGGATGGCGCCGGGGGCGACGGCAAGGTCAACCGTCTGGCGCCCGCCCGCCTCGACCAGCGGGGCACGGAAGGTGACGGTGCCGCCGAGATCGCCCTCGACCCGCTGATAATAGGTCGTGCCGTTGCGCAGCACCGGCACCAGGCGCGCCTCGGGGTGGGCAGCCGCAACGTCAAGCCGCGCGCCTTCGGCGACAGCGATCCGGCCGCCGTCGCCGGTGCCGATGACCATGCCCCCGGCCCGCGCCTGCCGGCTGTCCGCCGGGCCATGGCCGGCGGCCGACGCGGTCAGGCTGGCGGTTCCGGCGAGTTCGACCGCCTCGCGGCCGAACAGGACGATATCGCCGCCGGTGGCGCCCGACGTGTCGATCGCCCCGGCGATTTGCAGCCGGCCGCCATCGGCCGCAAGGGCGACCGAGCGGGCGGTCAGGCGCTGCCCGGCGGCGAGATCGAGGTCGCCGGTGCGGGTCCGGATATCGAAGCTGCCGGAAAAGCCCTGGCCGGCGATGGCCGCGGCCAGGCGCGCGAGGTCCAGCCCGCCACCGCTGTCGAGGCTGAAATTGCCGCCGCCCAGCCGGCCCTGACCCGCAAGGCTGCCGTCCAGACGAACCGTCCCGGCGGGCGCCGACAGGATCAGCGACCCCGCCGCGCCGGCACCACCCCCGACCGACACCAGGGTCCCGGCGCCAAGGTCGAGGGCGCCGGCCGCCGTCGTCAGGGAAACCGTGCCGCCGGCCGCGGCGGCGAGCGCAGGGTCGACCGTATCGCCAAAGCTCCGGTCGAAGCCCGGCGTCTCCACGATCGCCTGCCCGGACAAGGCAATCCCGTCGCGGGCCGCCAGGGACAGGGTCCCGGCCGTTGCCCGCAGCCGGGTGCCGGCAATCGCGATCAGGCCGCCGCGAATGGACAAGGCAGCCCCCGGGAGTCCCGGCGGCGGCGGCACCGAGGGGGTTCCGGTCAGGGTGACGGTGCCGCCGGCGGCCAGGCTTGTCCGGGGGATGACCGTAGCGGCGCCGGGCGGCACCGCTTCGGCGCGATCGCCGACGAAGGGGGCGGCGATTCGCAGGTCGGCCGTGCCGACGCCGAGCCCGCCCACGCCGCGGCCGAACAGGCCTGCAGTCGCCGTCAGGGCGACGCCGCCGCCGAAGCCGGCGGTCCGCACCAGGCCCGGCCCGATGATGATTTCGCCGGCCGCGACGTCCAGGCGGCCGGTGCCGCAGTCCGGCCCGCCGCTGCCGCCGCAGGCGGCCTGATCGCCGCCGGTCCGGTTGGCCAGCGTCAGGGTGGTCGCGGTCAGGGTCACGACACCGCCCTGCCGGGCCGTCACGGCCGGCGTATCGAGGGTCAGCCGGCCAAGGACATAGCGCCCGGCATCGAAAGCAATGGCGTTATTCGACCGGATGGTCAGGCTGTCCGCCGTGGCAAAGCGCCGGCGCAGGTCGCCGCCGATCACCAGCCCGGCCAGGCCGGCCGGATCGTCGGCGAAGGTCACCGCGCCGCCGCCCAGGGCAACCAGGCGGGCGGTCAGCGCCGCCTGTTCGGCAAGCGCCAGATCGCCTGTCGAATCGAGCAGCAGGGCCTCGCCGCTCAGGGTTGCCGCCCCGACGCGCACCACCGGGACCGGTCCGGCGGCGGCGCCGTCGACCAGGCGGGCAACCAGCCGTTCGGGTCCATTGGCGACGCGCAGAACCGCCCCGGCGCCGGTCGCGTCGGGGCCCGGGTCCCCGGCCACGCCGGCGCGGGCATCGACGACATAGGAGCCGCTGCGCCGGTCGGTCAGCAGGCCGGTGGCGATGATCGCCGCCCCGTCCGCAACGGTGATTGCGGAGGGCCCCGGCGCATCCCGGCCAGTGTCCACGGCCAGCACCACCTCCGGCGCCGCCACCGGGTGGGCGGCATCATTGGCCACCGCGATGTGCCGGGCGGGGACGTCCAGCGTGGTGGTGCCGTCCGGCAGGTCGGTCCGGATGGCACCGATCACCAGGCTGTCCGCGCCCAGCGCGGTCAGGCTGTCGGCGGCGAGAACGATGGTCCCGTCGGCGGCCGGCTGCGCCGGCACGGCGGACACGATGGCGATGGCGGCCCCGCCGATATCGACCTGGCCTGCCCGCCCGCCGGCCCCGGCCGCCGCCTTGACCACGGCCTCGATGGTCAGGCGGACCGCCGGGTCGAGCACCAGGCGCCCGGCATCGCCGCCCAGCCGGGGCACCGCGCGGCCGTCATGGCTGGCCTGATCGGCAAAATAGCCATTGCCGGCGGTCACCTGGATGCGCGAATGGTCGAGCACCGTCTGCCGCGGCATCAGGCTGAACAGGTGCCGCGTCGCCTGTTCGGCGCCCGAGGCGGCGTCGCCGTAATGCCCGGAGATATACAGGGTCCCGTCGGCGGTCCGGGCGGCCGTGCCGGGATGCACCGCGGTCTCGCCCGTCTGCTCGACCAGGCGCAGGCCGCCGGGCAGCAGGGCATAACGCGCCGGCAGCAGGGTATACCACCCGGCCGCCACGCCCACACCGCCATCGAGCCAGACGCGGCGGCCGGCGCCCTCGGGCGAGGCAAGATCGCCGGGCCGGTCATAGTCGTCGGAATAGAGCGGGTCGAAGGCCGCCACCGGGGCGTCGGACAGGCCCGGAACAATGGCGTAGACCTGTCGGCCATCGGGATATTGCAGGCCGCCGGTACCGCTGGCGGCGTCGCCGTTGAGACGGGACAGCACATCCTATGAGCCGCCGGTGCCGGGCACGAACTCGAAGGCGAA
>JAJFJE010000126.1 GCA_021774355.1 Alphaproteobacteria bacterium | reverse complement strand
GCACGGCGGTATCGGTTCGACCATCGTTGAGCCCTGGGGTTCCGTCTACCGGGATCCCGTAACCGGCGAAGAAGTACGCAGTGGTCCGGTGGTCGACGTTCATGGCACCGAACCCATCGCTTATGGACGTAACGGAAGTTTCCGTGAAATCGTGGTTCAGATGCATGATACGGTGCCACACACGGCGCAGTTGGTGAAAAAAGGGAATCCTCCGGGACTGTCGCGAGAAAATGCGATTGCCGCCGGTCAATCGATTTCCTTCCAAATGCCGCAAACCATGGAAGAAGTGGCTTTCCCGTATCTGAACGGCGGCACGCACACCACCGGTGGCGGTTTCAACTTCCGGGCGGCATCGTTAACGTCGCGCTTGAAGAATGCCGATGCATCGATGCTGTTCAGCAGTAAAGTGCATCGCGATCCGGACACCCCTATTATCCGCGCTTATGTCGGGGATAATGTTGTTTTCCGGCTGCTGCACGGAATGATGAACGAGACCCATATGTTTTCAGTATCCGGTCATGGATTTCGTCCGGAACGTTACGACCGCGATTCCCGCGTGACTAACACCATTCATATTGGAATCGCAGAGCGGTACGACCTGGCCACCACGGCCGGGGGTTATCAACAGATGGCGGGTGATTACCTGTTCTATGACGGGCGCTCTTCGCATCTGTCTGAGGGTAGCTGGGGGATTTTCCGGGTTTATGACAAACTTCGGAAGGATCTCAAGCCCTTGATGGGATCGCGAGGCATTCTGCCATCGAAAAAAGATGCCTGTGCCGCCGATTCTCCGGTGAAAAACTTCAGTGTGGTTGCCATTGATAAAGAGCTGAAGTTCAATCCGAACACCGAAGACATGATCGAAGTGGATTTTGAACGGAAGCTTCTGCTCAACAATCCCAATGGCAAGGGATTCGTGCTGGAAGATGAAGTCAGTAAAGTGGCTGATGATGAAGTGATGCCGCATCCGCTGACCTTGCATGTCAACATCGGCGATTGTGTCAAAGTTAAATTGACCAACCGTCTGAAGAAGGGCAAAACCTCCCTGCATGTCAACAACATGGCATTTGACCCGAAAGATTCCCAGGGAATCAATGTTGGGTTCAATGAGGGCGATCAGACGGTGAAACCGGGCGATTCGAAGACCTACACGTTCTACGCTCATCCTGATTACCGACAAACAGGCGGTTTGCTCTGGGATTTCGGTGATCTGGTGACTAACGTTCGTGACGGTCTGTATGGCGGCATCATTATCGGGCCGCGCGGTTCGATCTACCGTGATCCGGAGACCGGGAAAGACATCACCATGGGTAATTCCTGGAAAGCGGATGTCATCATCGATAAGTCTTATCCTGAAAACGCGGATCTGGAAAACTACCGTGATTTCGCGCTGTACTTCCAGGATGAGGATAATATTCTGGGAACGTCGTTCATGCCTTACCTGCAGAATGTGGCGGGGTTGACTGGGGTGAACTATCGTTTGGAACCCTGGCTTTATCGCGAAGACGAGGGTTGTGAACTGGGTAATATGTTCACGCCTTGTGTCGCGGCTGATTCGGACCCTGCTACACCGGTGTTGAAGGCCCATGCCGGTGACAAGGTGATGATCAATGTCTTCGGGGCGCACAACGAGCAGAACCAGATGTTCAACCTGGATGGCCACCAATGGCGGCGTCATATGGACCAGAACGGTTCCGATATGATCGACGTCCAGCAGTTTGGGGCCGGTGAGTATATTCAGGCGCATCTCCGCAGCGGTGCGGGCGGGACGTATCACAATCCCGGCACGTACCTGTGGCTGAACGCCCGGACGCCTTACCAGCAGGCTGGCCAATGGGGCTATTTCAAGGTTCTGCCCAAAGGTGACCGCTCTATTCTCCCCTTGAGTGGTGTGACTCCAGCTAATCTGAAGTCCGCCTCGAAACCGGAGGATGAACGGCTGTCGATGAAATAATTGAAAATAATTGTTGATCGACAGTACTAAAATGCATTATAAGGGGCCTCTATAGTAGATAGGGGCCCCTTTGCATTCATTCGGACCATAGTGTGTTATGATCCGGGGTTCTTTCATATATATGCTTACATCTCAATCAGTTGGGTTAATTTTTTAAATCTTGCCTAAAGGAGAAGACAGGAATGATTAGAAAAACCTTAGTTGAAGTATTGTTTATCAGTGCGGCCTTGGTTTTTGGCTCCACGGCTTTTGCCAAAAAGTCCGATTATGAAGAAGGCGCCGTAAGCGGCGGTGGTTCCATCAGCGGAACCATTTCCCTCAAGGGAAACCCTCCTCCTCCCATCATGGAAGACCTCAACAAAGGTAAGAATGTTGAGTTTTGCGTGACTCATCCGGACACCCAAGAGGGCGGTATCCGTCCGCGGCAAAAAGTGGTTGCTACCGGTGGCAAACTGAGTGGCACGGTAGTTTTCATTGAGGATATTGACAAAGGAAAAGCCTGGGATTGGAAAACGAAAAACTTCGATTTCAAAACCTGTGACATTTTTCCGAAAGTATCCGTTGTTAAAAAGGCAGACAAAGCAGATAAAAAGGCCGGTAACCTGGTCACCATCACCAATCTGGATCCTGAAATCCTGCATAACCCGCATGGCTATTCCGTTGTGGGTGCCAGCCGTAAAACCTTGTTCAACAAGCCTCTGCCCAGCAAAGGCGACGTTGCAGACGTGACCAAGAACATGGCCCGGTTCAAGGAGAAGAAAGACAAGCACTTCTTCCTGCAATGCGACCAGCACAACTACATGGAAGCGGATGGGCGGATTGTATGGAATCCCTACTTTGCAGTTACTGGTGCAGACGGGTCTTTCAAGATTGGCGATATTCCGGCCGGTAAATACAAAGTGACTGCATGGCATCCTTATGTCGGTGAAGTGACTTCGGAAGTAACCGTAGCCGGTGGTGCAGACGCGAAACAGGATTTCACGCTGACCGCCAAGTAGTTCTTGTTGTAAGAGAAAAGAAAGAAGTCTTTAAAACGCCGGGACGCAAGTTCCGGCGTTTTTTTTATTGTCCTGAAATTATTTTTGCTTGAGGAGTTTTTCTTTAATGGCGAGAACTTCCTTGACGTGGTCTCTTTCCGCTTTTTCCAAAAGGAGAAGGGCGGTTTTGGCTTCCAGGTTGTCGCAGAAATCACCCAGCAGGGAATAAAATTCTGCCGAGACCATTTCCGCTTCTATGGCAAAATCCACGGCTTTTTGGAGGTTTT
>JAJFJE010000125.1 GCA_021774355.1 Alphaproteobacteria bacterium | reverse complement strand
AGCCAAACGCCCCGAGACACCAGAAGATCGCCTTCCAGCCGGCCAGGGCGAGCACCCAGCCGCCCAGGGTGGGGGCCAGGATCGGCGCCGCGCCCATGACCAGCATCAGGGCGGAATAGACCGCGGGGGCCTCGTCATTGGTGAACAGGTCGCGGACCATGGCGCGGGAGATGACCACCCCGGCGGCGGCCCCCAGGGCCTGGACCAGGCGGATCGCGCTGAGCCATTCCAGGGTCGGCACGAAGGTGCAGGCGGCCGAGGCCAGGATGAACACGGTGAGGCCGAAATAGAGCGGTGCCTTGCGCCCGAAGCGGTCGGATAGCGGGCCGTAAAACGCCTGGCCCACGGCAAAGCCGATGAAAAAGGTTGCCAGCGTCGCCTGGGCGCCCCCGGGATTGCCGCCCAGGTCCCGGGCCAACGCCGGGAAGGCGGGCAGATACATGTCGACCGCCATCGGGGCAAAGGCGGTCAAGGCTCCCAGAATCAACAGAAGAACCAGTCTGGGCGCGCGAGTGGTGCGCCGGCTGGGGGCGTCGGACATATCCATCGTCCCCTCTTGGCAGGAAACCGCGCGGCGGCGCAGCGCTTTCCCGCGGGGAGCCCCATGTTCCCGCTGCATGCCCAGGAGGGCAGAACCGCCAGATGGCCTGTAAGCCGGGTTCTGTACCCCGCGAACGGGGTGATGACCATTCCTCTAGGACGGTCGTTGCCGACCGCCTCAAGCGACCGACCCGGATAGCCGACCGAAGATCGGTCGTGCCGGCCGAAGCCGGCGTGCCATCCCTATTTGGTCTTGCTCCCGGTGGGGTTTGCCCTGCCGCCGCCGTTACCGGAAGCGCGGTGCGCTCTTACCGCACCCTTTCACCCTTGCCCGCTGCCGCCTTGCGGCGGGAACGGGCGGTTTGCTCTCTGTGGCACTTTCCCTGGGGTCGCCCCCGCCGGGCGTTACCCGGCACCGCATCTTCGTGGAGCCCGGACTTTCCTCCCCCGCCTTGCGGCGGCGGCGGTCATCCGGCCATCTGGCGGGTCAAGACTTAGGCGCTTCCTCGAGCCCCTGCAAGAGCCGGGCGAGCCGCCCGCGGGTTTCCGGATCGGCCACGCCGTCGATGCGGGCGGGGCGGAAATGGCGCTGGAAGGCGGTGACCACGGCGGTCGTCGCGGGATCATAGCGGCCGGTGACCGCCAGGCCATAGCCGAAGGCGGCCAGGTCCTGCTGCAGGTCGCCGACCAGCACCCCGGCCTCGCCCGGGCCCAGCCGACCGCCCCGGACCGGCGCGGCACCGTCCGGCCACAGGCCGACCCCCGCCGCCGCCAGGCGCTGCCAGTCGAATAATTCGCCGGGGTCCTGCTTGCGCTCTGGCGCCATGTCGGAATGGCCGATGACATGGCGCGGGGCGATCGGATGACGCGCCACAATGTCCCTGGCCAGGACCTCCAGGGCCGCCATCTGGGCCTCGGGAAAGGCGCGATAGCCCCAGTCATGGCCCGGATTGACCAGTTCGATGCCGATCGAGACGGCATTGACGTCGTCGATCCCCGCCCATTGGCCGCGCCCGCCATGCCAGGCCCGGCGCGCCTCGTCGACCAGGGCCCATACCGTTCCGTCCTCGTCGATCAGGTAATGGGCCGAGACCTTGGCCGCCGGATCGCACAGCCGGTCGAGCGCGCCGGCGGCATCGGGCATGCCGGTATAATGCAGCACCAGGATGGTCACGGGACCGGCACCGCGCCCGTCATGGTTCGGCGACGGCCGGTTGCGGCGCCGGGCGGTCACGTGGTCTGGGCCGTCTCGGCGGGGACCCGGTCGCGCCACAGGATGACGCCGACGCCGACCAGGGTCATGGTGCCGCCGATCAGGATCCGCCAGGTCAGTTGGTCGTGCAGCAGGGTCACACCGAACACCACGCCCAGGATCGGCGCCAGCAGCGTCAGGGGTGCGATCAGCGACACCGGATGGCGCTGCAGCAGCCAGTAATTGCCAGCATGCCCGATCAGCGAGGCGCCGAAAATGGTGAAAGCGAGGGCGGCCCAGGCGATCGGCGCCGCCGCCGCCGCGGCGGCCCCCTGCCCGTCTTCGACCAGCAGCGACAGGACCAGCAGGGGCGGGCCGGCGACCAGGCCGATCCAGCCCTGCAGGGTGAACACGCCGACCCCGCGCAGGCGGCGCATGACGATCATGCCCAGGGCCATGCAGAATGCCGCCCCGACACAGAGCAGCAGGCCGTCCAGATAGCCGAACACCCGCGGGTCGAAGCCAATCACCACGACCCCGGCAAAGGCCAGGACGATGCCGCCGATGCGCCGCCAGCGAATGGTCTCCTTCAGGAGGACGACCGACAGGATGGTGGCGAAGGGCACGCCCAGCTGAATGGCGATAGCGACCGAGGAGATATCGTCGGCCATGCGCATGCCGACGAACAGCAGGCCGAAATGGAGCAGGCCGGAAGTCAGGCCGACCGCCGCCACCGCCGGCAGGGACGCCCGCGACACCCGCAGCAGGGGCGCCAGCATCAGGGCCAGCAGGCAGAACCGGATCCCGGCCAGGAACACGGGCGGGAAGGCCGTGACGCCGATCTTCACCGCGACATAGTTGAAGCCCCAGGTCAGATTGACGAGCAGCAGAACAGCAAGGTCGATCGGGGCCATGGAGCTTGATAGCATCAGCCATTGCGCCCTGAAAATAGCCGGGGGCGCATGGCCGGGGCGCAGTGGCGGGCCGGCGGCCCTCCAGGCGTATCATGGGTCGGCCGAGGCGGGATCGAGGAAACGCCCATGGGCCGCAACTGCATTGCCATCCGCCACCTTGCCTTCGAGGATCTCGGCCTGTTCGGACCGGCCCTGGAAGCCCGTGGCTTCACCATCCGCTATGTCGAGGCGGGGGTCGACGACCTGGCCGCCCTGGCGCCCGCGGCCGACGACCTGATGGTCGTGCTGGGCGGCCCGATCGGCGCCTATGAAGAGGCCGACTACCCCTGGCTCGCCGGCGAGATCGAAGTCGTCCGGCGCCGGCTGGCCGCCGGCCGTCCGACCATCGGGATCTGCCTCGGCGCCCAGCTGATCGCCCGCGCCCTGGGCGCCGCGGTCTATCCCGCACACGAGAAGGAAATCGGCTGGGCGCCGGTGACCCTGACCACCGCCGGCCATCTCTCGCCCCTGAAGGACCTGGACAATGTGCCCGTCCTGCACTGGCACGGCGATACCTTCGACCTGCCCGACAACGCGGTCCGCCTGGCCTCTACCGGGCCGACGGTCAACCAGGCCTTTTCGATCGGCGACCACGTCCTGGGTCTCCAGTTCCATGTCGAGGTAACCGCCGTGCAGTTTGAACGCTGGCTGGTCGGACACCGGGCGGAACTGGGCGCCACCAAGGGGATTTCCATCCCCGCCCTGCGCGCCGACATGCTGCGCGTCGGCCCGGAGGCGGAACGCGCCGGCCGCCAGGTGATCGATTCCGCCCTGGACCTCGCCCGTCTCACCTGACATCACCCGTTGGTCGGGCTCGACAGCGGCCGCCGGACGGCCTTAATGGGGGGCGACATCACACGAGGCGACCATGGCAGCAGCAATTCCGGCAACCCTGATCCCCGGCGACGGGATCGGCCCCGAAATCGTCGATTCGGTTGTTGCCGTCCTGGCCGCCCTGGGGGCGCCCTTCGCCTGGGACCGACAGGCCGCGGGCATGGCGGGGATCGCGGCCGCGGGCGACCCCATGCCCCAGGCGACGCTCGACAGCATCGCGGCGACCGGCCTTGCCTTGAAGGGGCCGCTGACCACGCCGTCGGGCGGGGGCTACCGCTCGGTGAATGTGCGCCTGCGTGAAGCCTTCCAGCTCTTTGCCAATGTCCGGCCGGCACAGACGCTGATCCCCGGCGGCCGCTTCGAGCAGATCGATATCGTCCTGATCCGCGAGAATCTGGAAGGCTACTACGTCGCCCACGAGCATTTCGTCCAGGTCGGCGACGACCCCCATGCGGTGGCCCTGAGCCAAGGCGTGACCACCCGCGTCGGCTGTCGGCGGATCGTCGAATACGCCTTCGACTATGCCTTGAGGCACGGCCGCAAGACCGTCACGGTGGTTCACAAGGCCAACATCCTCAAGGCCATTTCCGGCCTCATGCTGGACACCGCGCGCGAGGTGGCCCAGGCCTATTTGGGCCGGGTCGCGATGAACGAGCGGATCGTGGATGCCTGCGCCATGCAGCTGGTGCTCAACCCCTGGCAGTTCGACGTCATCGTCACCACCAACCTGTTCGGTGACATTCTGTCAGACCAGATCGCCGGCCTGGTCGGTGGCCTCGGCATGGCGCCGGGGGCCAATATCGGCCGGGATGCCGCGATCTTCGAGGCGGTCCACGGGTCCGCCCCCGACATCGCCGGCAAGGGCGTTGCCAACCCGCTCGCCCTGCTGCTGGCCGCCGGCCTGATGCTCGACCATGTCGGCCGCGGCGCGCTGGCCGGCCGCCTCAGGACCGCCATCGACCAGACCCTCAACGCCGACGGCATCCGCACCGGCGACCTGGGGGGCAAGGCGACGACCAGCGAACTGACCCAGGCGTTGATCGCCCGGCTGGGGTGAGCGCGCCTGGCATCGCCAGGCCGCGCCCGTCACGCGATCCGCCGCTCCTTGGCAATCTTGTCCCAGGCCTCGTTGATTCGGGCCAGGCGCTCGGTTGCCACCTTGATGAATTCTTCGGGCAGGCCCTTGGCGATCAGCAGGTCGGGATGATGTTCGCGGACCAGGCTGCGATAGGCGGCCTTCAGCGCCTTGTCGTCGAGGCCGCGATCGACCCCCAGAATGGTATAGGGATCGGCCCGGTCGGGGCCCAGATGGCTGGCCCGCAGGGCGGCGAATTCGGCGGCGGAGAAGCCGAAGATCCGGGCCACCCGTTCCAGGAACAGGATCTCGGCCTCGTGGACCTTGGCGTCCGCCTTGGCAATGTGAAACAGGCCGTCGAGCAGCCCCTCCAGAAGCGCCCGGTTGTCCCCCAGGATCGCCTTGATCTGCCGGGCATAAGGCTCGAAGCCCTCGGACTCCTGCTTGGCCCGGTCGAACACCCGGGCGACATTGGCAAGTTCGTCGTCGGGCACGTGGAAGACCTGGCGGAACGCGTCGATCTCGGCGCGGGTCACCTGGCCGTCGGCCTTGGCCATCTTGGCCCCCAGCACGATCACCCCGATGGTAAAGGCAATGCGGTGGGTGTCGGGGGTTCCGGGCTCGGCGCGGGCGATGCCGACCTCATGGGCGAGGCGTCCGACGGCATGGCCGAAGACACCGCCGACCAGGGCGCCCAGGGGGCCGCCGATGGCAAAGCCCGCAGCGCCGCCGATAATGGTGCTCCAGATGCTCATACCCAAGCCTCAGTTGACAGTCGCGCGCGCCGCATGGTGTTGAATCCGGGGGCAGTCTGGCAAGGCCTTATCCCGGAGGGACGCGCGCGTGGCTGAGTGGCAGTTCTGGATCGACCGCGGCGGCACTTTCACCGATGTCGTCGCCCGCCGGCCCGATGGCGGTCTGAGCACCGCCAAACTGCTTTCGGACCATCCCACCGCCTATGACGACGCCGCGGTCGAAGGGGTCCGCCGCCTGATGGGCCTGGGGCCGGACGAGCCGGTACCCGCCCAGGCGATCGGCGCGGTCAAGATGGGCACCACCGTTGCCACCAATGCCCTGCTCGAACGCAAGGGCGAGCGGGTCGTGCTGGTCACCACCGCCGGCTTCGGGGACGCCCTGCGCATCGCCTATCAGAACCGCCCGAAGATCTTCGCCCTGCGGATCGATCTGCCGGACCTGCTCCACGAACGGGTGGTCGAAGTCGACGAACGGGTTACCGCCGCAGGCGAGGTTCTGCGCCCGCTCGATGTCGCTGCTGCCCGCGCTGCCCTGACCGACGCCCGTGAGGCGGGAATCCGCGCCTGCGCCATCGTCCTGATGCATGGCTGGCGCCATGCCGCCCATGAGGCCGCCCTGGCCGAACTTGCCCGGGACGTCGGCTTCACCCAGATCTCGACCAGCCACGGCACCAGCCCGCTGATGAAATTCGTCAGCCGCGGCGACACCACCGTGGTCGATGCCTATCTGTCGCCGATCCTGCGCCGCTATGTCGACCGGGTCGCCGCCGCCCTCGGCCATTGCCGCCTGATGTTCATGCAGTCCTCCGGCGGCCTGACCGATGCCCGGCTGTTCCAGGGCCGCGACGCAGTCCTCTCCGGCCCGGCCGGCGGCGTGGTCGGCGCCGTCGCCACGGCTGCGGCGGTCGGCGAAGACCGGATCATCGGCTTCGACATGGGCGGGACGTCGACCGACGTCTGCCACTATGCCGGGACCCTCGAGCGGGCCTACGAGACCCAGGTCGCCGGGGTCCGCCTGCGGGCGCCGATGATGGCGATCCACACCGTGGCCGCGGGCGGCGGCTCGATCCTCGGCTTCGACGGCGCCCGCCTGCGGGTCGGGCCGGCCAGCGCCGGCGCCGATCCCGGCCCGGCCGCCTATCGCCGGGGCGGCCCCCTGACCGTCACCGATTGCAATGTCCTGCTCGGCCGCCTGGCGCCCGACCACTTTCCCGCCCTGTTCGGGCCGGGCCAGGACCAGCCCCTCGACCACGCCGCGGTCCGCCGGCAATTCGCCGCCCTCGCCGCAGCGGTGGCCGAAGCGACCGGGGTCGCGCGCAGCCCGGAAGTGCTGGCCGCCGGCTATCTCGCCATCGCGGTCGATCACATGGCCCTGGCGATCAAGAAGATTTCCGTCCAGCGCGGCTACGACGTCGCCGGCTACACCCTGAACTGCTTCGGCGGCGCCGGCGGCCAGCATGCCTGCCTGGTGGCCGACGCCCTGGGCATGACCAAGGTCATGCTGCATCCCATGGCCGGCCTGCTGTCGGCCTATGGCATGGGCCTCGCCGACATCACGGCGACCCGGGAACAATCCGTCGAGGCCACCTATGACACCGGCGCCCAGCTTCGGCTGGCGGCATCATTCGCCGCCTTGGCCGGCGCCGCCCGGGCCGAGGTCGCCGCGCAGGGCGTTCCCGAGACCGCGATTTCCGTAACCCGCCACATTCATCTGCGCTATCACGGTACGGATACCGCCCTGGTCGTGGCCGATGGCCCCGAAGACGCGGTCCGGGCCCGCTTCCAGGCGGCCCATCTGGCCCGCTTCGGCTTTGCCGGCAGCGACCGCGCCCTGGTGGTCGAGGCCATCTCGGTGGCGGCCGCGGGCGGCGGCGAGGTGCTGGCCGAGCCCGCCCTGCCGGCGGGTCCGGGCCACCCGCCGGCCGCCCTGGGCCGCCACCCGCTCTATGCCGAGGGCGCCTGGCACCAGGTGGCCGTTTTCGCCC
>JAJFJE010000124.1 GCA_021774355.1 Alphaproteobacteria bacterium | reverse complement strand
GATCCATCGCGACCGGGCGGCGCGGGGCTATTCGACCGAGGCGGTGACCGACACCATCCTGCGGCGCATGCCCGACTATGTGAACTACATCTGCCCGCAATTCACCGAGACGGACATTAATTTCCAGCGCGTGCCGACGGTCGACACCTCAGACCCCTTTGTGGCGCGCTGGATTCCGACCCCGGACGAATCGATCGTGGTCATCCGTTTCGCCAATCCGCGGGGCATCGACTTCCCCTATCTCCTGTCGATGCTCCACGACAGCTTCATGTCGCGGGCCAATTCCATCGTCATCCCCGGCGGCAAGCTGGATCTGGCCATGCAGCTGATCCTGACCCCGCTGATCCTGCAACTCGTTCAGCGTAAACGGAGGGCGGTATGACCGTTGCAACCAATCTGGTGGAACGGGCGGCGGCGGCTGTGCCGGCGAGCCAGCGGGACATGGCCAACGCCCTGCGGGCGCTTGCCATGGACGCGGTCGAGAAGGCCAAGTCGGGCCATCCGGGCATGCCCATGGGCATGGCCGACGTGGCCACGGTGCTGTTCTCGCGCTTCCTGAAATTCGATCCGGCGGCGCCCCATTGGCCGGACCGCGACCGCTTCGTGCTGTCGGCCGGCCACGGCTCGATGCTGCTTTACGGCCTGCTCCATCTCAGCGGCTATCCGGACATGACCACGGCCGAGCTTCAACGCTTTCGCCAGTGGGGGGCGCTGACCCCCGGCCATCCGGAATATGGTCACACCCCGGGGGTCGAGACCACCACCGGGCCGCTGGGCGCGGGGCTTGCCACCGCCGTCGGCATGGCCCTTGCCGAAGAGATGCTGGCGGCCCGCTACGGCCGGGACCTGGTCGATCACTTCACCTATGTGCTGTGCGGCGACGGCTGCCTGATGGAGGGAATCAGCCACGAGGCGATCTCGCTCGCCGGCCATCTCAAGCTCGGCCGGCTGATCGTGCTGTTCGACGATAACGGCATTTCCATCGACGGCGCCGTGACCCTTGCGTGCAGCGACGACCAACTGGCGCGCTTTGCCGCGTCGGGCTGGGCCGTGACCGGGGTCGACGGTCACGACGTGGCGGCGGTCGAAATGGCCATTGCGGCCGCCCGGGCGGACGACCGGCCGTCGCTGATCGCCTGCCGGACCACCATCGGCTATGGCGCGCCGACCAAGGCGGGCAGCGCCTCGACCCACGGTGCGCCGCTGGGGGCCAAGGAAATCGAAGGCGCCCGCGCCCAGCTCGGCTGGACCGCGCCGCCCTTCGAGGTGCCCGAGCCGGTGGCCCAGGCCTGGGCCGCGACCGGCGATCGCGGCCGGGCCGAGCATCTGGCCTGGGCCGCGCGCCTGGCCGCGGCCGATCCGGTGCTGCGCGACGCCTTTCTCGCCGGTCAGACGGGGGTCGTGCCCGACAGTGCCCTTGCCGCCCTTGCCGCCCTGCGGGCCGAGTTCCTGGCCGCCCAGCCGTCGCTGGCCACCCGCCAGGTCTCGCAAAAAATCATTTCGCGGCTGGTTCCGGCATTCCCGGCTTTGGCCGGTGGTTCGGCCGACCTGACCCATTCGAACCTGACCCATGGCGAGGGCCAGGTCTCGGTCACGAGCGGCGACTTTGCCGGCTCCTATCTGCATTTCGGCATCCGTGAACATGGCATGGTCTCGGCCCTCAACGGGCTCGCCCTCCATGGCGGGTTGGTCCCCTATGGCGGCACCTTCCTGGTCTTTACCGATTATTGCCGGCCGGCGATCCGCCTGGCGGCGCTGATGAATCTCCGGGTCGTGCTGGTCATGACCCATGATTCGATCGGCCTGGGCGAGGACGGCCCGACCCACCAGCCGGTCGAGCATGTGCCGAGCCTGCGCCTGATGCCCAATGTCCTGGTGTTCCGCCCGGCGGATGCCGTCGAGACGGTCGATTCCTGGGCCCTGGCCCTGACCCAGAGCAACCGCCCGTCGGTGCTGTGCCTGACCCGCCAGGCGTTGGCGGCGCTGCCGCGCGGCGGCGATCCGGTGGCCGACGGCGTCGCCAGGGGCGCCTATGTGGTGCGCGCGCCGGCGGCCGGCCGACAGGTGACTTTGATCGGAACCGGCTCCGAGGTGGGCACGGCGCTGGCCGCGGCCGATCTCCTGGCCGCCGAGGGCATCGCGGCCGCCGTGGTCTCGGCGCCCTGCTTCGAACTGTTCCGCGAACAGCCGGCAGCCTACCGCAAGGCGGTGCTGGGCGAGGTCCCGCGGGTCGGCGTCGAGGCGGCGCTGGAAGGCGAATGGGCGCGCTGGCTGGGCGAGGACGGCACCTTTGTCGGGATGACCGGGTTCGGCGCCTCGGCCCCCGCGGAGGTGCTCTACCGCGAATTCGGCATCACGGCGGAAGCGGTGGCCGCCGCCGCCCGCCGCCTGGTCGGGGCGTCGTGATGAAGCCGCCGCCGGCCGTCACCGATGGTCACCCGGCGGTGGCCCATGTCATTGCCGGCGGGGGCGCCATGGCAGCCGCCCCCACCCGGCCTGATGTAATCCCTGTGGTGTCGCCAGTGCCGGGCGACGGCGCGACCATGCTGCCCCCATCCAGCCAAGGAGCCTGAGCCATGGCCCGTATTACCCTGCGTCAGTTGCTCGATCACGCCGCCGAGAAGGGCTATGGCGTGCCTGCTTTCAACATCAACAACATGGAACAGCTGCTGGCGATCATGGCGGCGGCCCAATCGGTTGAGGCCCCGGTGATCCTGCAGGCGTCGCGCGGCGCCCGCTCCTATGCCGGCGACGTCATGCTGTCCAAGATGATCGAGGCGGCGGAGGTGATGTTCCCCTCGACCCCGATCGTCATGCACCAGGACCACGGCAATAACGAGCAGACCTGCTATTCCGCCATGCTGATGGGTTTCACCAGCGTGATGATGGACGGCTCGCTCAAGGCCGACGGCAAGACCCCGGCGGATTATGCCTATAACACCGCGATCACCGCCCGGGTGACCGAGGTGGCCCATGATCTGGGGGTTTCGGTCGAAGGCGAACTGGGCTGCCTGGGCAGCCTGGAAACCGGCCAGGGCGAGGCCGAGGACGGCCACGGCGCCGAGGGCGTACTGTCCCACGACCAGTTGCTGACCGATCCCGAGCAGGCGGTCGAGTTCGTTACAGCGACAGGCGTCGATGCCCTGGCCATCGCCATGGGCACCTCCCATGGGGCCTACAAGTTTTCGCGCAAGCCGGACGGCGACATCCTGGCCATGAACGTGGTCAAGGAGATCAATGCCCGGCTGCCCAACCTCCATCTGGTGATGCATGGCTCGTCCAGCGTGCCGGAGGAACTGCAGGAGCGCTTCAACCGCTTCGGCGGCAAGATGCCCGCGACCTGGGGCGTGCCGGTGGAGGAGATCCAGGTCGGCATCAAGTACGGCGTGCGCAAGATCAACATCGACACCGATTGCCGCATCGCCATGGCCGCGGAACTGCGTCGCGTGTGCCAGGAAGTGCCGGACGAGTTCGATCCGCGCAAGTTCATGAAGCCCTCGATGGACGCCCTGACGGCGCTGTGCCGCAGCCGCTTCGAGGCCTTCGGCACTGCCGGACAGGCCAAAAGCCTGAGCGCCATTCCGCTCGCGACGATGGCCAAGCGCTATCGCAGCGGCAGCTTGGGTCCCCGTCCGGCGCTGTCGGTCGCCGTCTAATCACCGCATTTCAAGGAGAGCAGCAATGGCTGAAGGAACCACCCCCAGAGGGGACAGCCCGGCGGACCGCTACCGCGCCGGGGTGATGGAATATCGCAAGATGGGCTACTGGCAGCCGGATTACGTGCCCAAGGATACGGACGTGATCTCGCTGTTCCGGGTGACCCCGCAGGACGGCGTCGACCCCATCGAGGCCTCGGCGGCGGTGGCCGGCGAAAGCTCGACGGCGACCTGGACGGTGGTCTGGACCGACCGCCTGACCGCGGCCGAAAAGTACCGGGCGAAGTGCTATCGGGTCGACCCGGTGCCGAATTCGCCGGGCTCGTGGTTCGCCTATATCGCCTATGACCTC
>JAJFJE010000123.1 GCA_021774355.1 Alphaproteobacteria bacterium | reverse complement strand
GCCATAGGCGGCGTCCAGCGCCGCCTGGCCGGCCGGTCGCGGCGGGGAACCCAGATCGTTCATCGCCGCTTCTTAAGCGCAAGCCCCCGCCTCGGCAAGGGGAGCGAGACCCTAGTGGCCGGGGAAATCCACCAGGCTGGTCACGGTGTGGCCTGCCGCCTCCAGCCGGCCGCGGCCGCCCAGGACGGGCAAATCGACGACAAAGCTGCAGCCGACCACCTTGCCGCCCATCGCTTCGACCAGATGAATCGCCGCCAGGGCGGTGCCGCCGGTGGCAATCAGGTCGTCGACCACCAGGACATTCTCGCCGCGGCCGATGGCGTCGACATGGATCTCCAGGCGATCCCGGCCGTACTCCAGGTCGTAGTCGACGCCGATGGTGGCGGCCGGCAGCTTGCCCGGCTTGCGCACCGGCACGAAGCCCACCGACAATTGATGGGCGACGGCGCCGCCCAGGATGAAGCCGCGCGCCTCGATCGCCGCGACCTTGTCGATGCGCTGGCCGGCATAGGGCTGGACCAGTTCGTCCACCGCCTTGCGGAAGCCCCGGGCATCCTGCCACAGGGTGGTGACGTCGCGGAACATGATGCCCGGCTTGGGATAGTCGGGAATCGAGCGGATCTTGTCCTTGAGGTCCATGTCTCTAGCCTTTCAGGGCGTGCAAGCGGGCAAGGCGGGCGGCAAGCGGCGGGTGGGTCGCCATCAGGGCACCGGCGGCGGCGGCGAAATCCCTGAACGGATTGACAATGAACAGGTGCTGGATCGCCCGGTTGGCATTGCCGAAGGGAATGGACGATCCGCCCAGCTTCTCCAGGGCGCCGATCAGGGCATGGGGGTCCCGGGTCAGCCGCACCGCGGTCGCGTCGGCAAGATATTCGCGCTGGCGCGAAATCGCCATCTGGACCAGCCGCGCGGCCAGCGGCGCCAGGATCGCGAACAGGATCAGCAGGATCATCAGCAGGCCGCTGCCGCGGCGCCGATCGCGCCCCCGGGCCGCACCGCCGAAGCGCAGGATGCGCAAGGCGCCATCGGCGACCAGGGCGATCAGCCCGACGAAAATGCCCACGGCCGTGCCATAGCGTATGTCCAAATTGATCACATGGCCCATTTCATGGCCGACCACCGCCTGCAACTCGCTTCGGGTCAGGGCAGCCAGCAAGCCGCGGGTGACCGCGACCGCCGAACGATCCGGCCGCATGCCGGTGGCAAAGGCATTCAGCGCCGGCGAATCGATGACGGCGACCCGGGGCTTGGCGACCCCGGCGGCGATCGCCATCTCCTCGACGACATGATGAAGGACAGGTTCGGCGTCCTCGCCAACCTCCCGGGCGCCCGCCAGGGAGAGCACGATGCGGTCGCCCCAGGCCAGCGCCACCACGGTCCAGGCCAGCCCCGCCGCCAGCATCACCGCGGCACCGGCAAGGCCGCCGGCACTGCCGAAGGGATCGAAGGCTGCGCCCTGCCCGTCCCGGACGGCGCTCTCGATCACTGCCCCGACCAGATAGCCCAGCAGGCCGCCGATCACGACCATGATGATGATCAGACGCCAGGTGTTCTGCTGGTTGCGCCGCGCCGCGCCGCGAAAGTCGGTCGCCGCCAGGGCCCCGCCGGGCGCGGCCGGGTCGCCCGCCGCCGCCGGCGCCGCAGGGAGCGGCCGAAGCGCGGCACCGAGGGCGCCGCCGCACCGGGAGCAGAAGGCCTGGCCGGCAGGATTGGCCACGCCGCAGGACGGGCATTCCGGCGCGGCGGCCATGGCGATCAGCGCAGATCGACCTTGACCGGCTGAATCTCGCTCTCGGGAATGGTGAAATAGTCGTGCGGGCCGAAGGCGAAAGCCCGGGCCAACAGAACCGACGGAAATTGCTCGACCCGGTTGTTCTGGGCCATGACACTGTCGTTATAGTGTTGGCGGGCAAACGCGATCTTGTTTTCTGTCGAGGTCAGTTCTTCCATCAGATTGGTGACGGTCTGGTTGGCCTTGAGATCCGGGTAGGATTCGGCCAAGGCGAAGAACTTGCCCAAGACACCCGAAAGCTGGGCTTCGGCGACCGAAGCCTGGGCCGGTCCCCGGGCGGCCATCGCCATGGTGCGGGCCTCGACGACCTGCTTCAGGGTCTCCTGCTCGTAGCTCATATAGTCCTTGGCGACCTCGACCAGATTGGGGATCAGGTCGTAGCGCCGCTTGAGCTGCACGTCGATCTGCTTCCAGCCATTGCCGACCTGATTGCGCCCGGCGACCAGGCCGTTATAGAGCGCCACCCCATAGAGGGCGGCGCCCCCCACCAGCGCGAGGACGATCCATCCGAACATAGGGCAACTCCATCACGAAGGACGGCCGAGCAGACGTCCGGCGACCGCATCGAGCTTGGCCGCAAGCGCCGGATCGCGGGCCGTCGGATTGGTGATCATGGCATGTTCCAGGGCGTGGCCGCAGCCCTGGGGGCAGGGCCGGCTGCCCCGCTGCACGAGCAACGGCGCCAGGGCCAGGACCAAGGCGCGCCCGGCATCCGCATTGGCCAGCAGCACCTGGATGATGGCCGAGACCTCGACCGCCTCGTGGGCGTCGTGCCAGCAGTCATAATCGGTGACCATGGCCACCGAGGCGTAGCAGAGCTCGGCCTCGCGGGCGAGCTTGGCCTCGGGCATGTTGGTCATGCCGATGACGTCGCAGCCCCAACTGCGATAGAGCTGGGACTCGGCCCGGGTGGAAAATTGCGGGCCCTCCATGGCCAGATAGGTGCCGCCCTTGCGGAACGGTACGCCGACCACGGCGGCGGCGGCGGCGGCCAGGCTGCTCAACGGATCGCAGACCGGCTGGGCGAGCGAGACATGGGCGACCAGGCCGGGACCGAAAAAGCTCTTCTCCCGGGCAAAGGTGCGGTCGATATACTGGTCGACGATGCAGAAGGTGCCCGGCGGCAGATCCGCGCGCAGGGAGCCGCAGGCCGACAGGGAGACCAGTTCGGTCACCCCCAGGCGCTTCAGCGCATCGATATTGGCGCGGTAGTTGATGGCCCCCGGGGGCAGCCTGTGGCCGCGCCCGTGACGGGGCAGAAAGGCGACATCGAGCCCGGCCAGGCGGCCGGTCAGGATCTCGTCCGAGGGCGCCCCCCACGGACTCGGCACGGCGACCCAGCGAGCCCCTTCCAGTCCCTCGATCTGGTAGACCCCGCTGCCGCCGATGACCCCCAGCATGCTGCCTCCGCCCGTGTTGCGGGTTCCAGGGTAGCGGGACCTGCCGCCGTTGCAATCGCCCAGGCCATAATAAAAAGGGGGAGGCTCAGCCTCCCCCTGTCGGTCGCCGCCGCAGCGGATCGGGACCGGTACCGGTCAGTGGCCCTGAACCCGGCGCCGCACCCGGCGATAGCAGAGATAGGTCAGCACCGACAGCACGGCCAGGAACGCCATGACCTTCAGACCCAGGCGCTTGCGCTCTTCCAGCTTGGGCTCGGCCGCCCAGGACAGGAAGGTGGCCACGTCATGGGCCATCTGGGGCACGGTCGCCGCGGTGCCGTCTTCATAGGTCACCTGGTCGGCGGTCAGCGGCGGCGGCATGCCGATCTGATGGCCGGGGAAATATTCGTTGTAATATTTCCCGTCGGCCATTTTCACGTCGGCCGGCGGCTCGGAAAAGCCGGTCAGCAGGGCGGCAAGATAGTTGGTGCCGTCCTTGCGCGCCTTGGCCATCAGCGACAGGTCCGGCGGCAGGGCCCCGCCATTCGAGGCCCGCGCGGCGTTCTCGTTCGGGAAGGGCGAATGGAACGGGTCGCTGGGCAGGCCCGGGCGGGTCGCCGCATCGCCGTTGTCGTCGATGACGGCGACCTGGTCCTGGGCGGCGATGGCCTTCACCTGGTCTTCCGAGAAGCCGATGTCCTGCAGATTGCGGTAGGACAGCAGGCGCATCGAGTGGCAGGCGGCGCAGACCTCCTTGTAGACCTGGTAGCCCCGCTGGAGGGCCGGCCGGTCGAACACGCCGAAGGGCCCGGCCTGGGGCCATTCCAGCGCCGGCGGGGCGATCCCCTCGGCGGCCCGGGCCGGCTGGAGGGCGGCAAGAGGCACGGCGCCCAGCGACAGGGCCACGGCAGCGCCCGCGAACAGAGCACGCATTTTCGTCATGTTCCCCAAGCCCCCGCTCAATGCTTCGCCGGCCCGCCGAGCACCGCCTTGGCGATCGAGTCCGGCAGCGGCAGCGTCTTTTCAAAGATGCTGATCACCGGAACGATGACCAGGAAATGGGTGAAATAATACAGGGTGGCGAGCCGCCCGATGAGCACCCAATGGCCTTCCGGCGGGTTGGCTCCGACCACGCCGAGGATCACGCAGTCGACCGCAAAGATCCAGAAGGCCTGGCGATAGACCGGGCGGAAGCGCGCCGAACGCACCTTCGAGCGGTCGAGCCAGGGCAGGAAGAACAGCACGATGATGGCGCTGATCATCGCCAGTACGCCGAACAGCTTGCTCGGGATGGCCCGCAGGATGGCGTAGAAGGGCAGGAAATACCATTCCGGCACGATGTGCTGCGGCGTGACCAGGATGTTGGCCTCGATGTAATTGTCCGGTTCCCCGAGGCCGTTGGGATTGAAGAACACCCAATAGGCATAGAACATCAGGAAGACGCAGATACCGAACAGGTCCTTGACCGTGTAGTAGGGGTGGAACGGGATCATGTCCTGTTCGCCCTTGATGTCGATACCCAGCGGGTTATTCGACTTGCTGGTGTGCAGCGCCCACAGATGCAGGATGACCACCCCGACGATCACGAAGGGTAGCAGGTAGTGCAGGCTGTAGAACCGGTTCAGCGTCGGGTTGGCGACTGACGGCCCGCCCCACAGCAGGGTCACGATGGCCTCGCCCAGCTTCGGGATGGCGCTGAACAGGTTGGTGATCACCGTGGCGCCCCAATAGGACATCTGGCCCCAGGGCAGCACGTAACCCATGAAGGCCGTCGCCATCATGAGCAGCAGGATGATGACGCCCAGCCACCACAGCACCTCGCGCGGCGCTTTGTACGAGCCGTAGTAGAGCCCGCGGAAGATGTGGATATAGACCACGATAAAGAACATCGAGGCGCCGTTGGCATGGGCGTAGCGCAGCAGCCAGCCATAGTTCACGTCGCGCATGATGTGCTCGACCGACGTAAAGGCCAGCGTCACATGGGGCGTATAATGCATCGCCAGCATGATCCCGGTGACCAGCTGGGCGACCAGCATGAACCCGGCCAGCGAGCCGAAACTCCACCAGTAATTGAGATTACGGGGGGCCGGGTAAATGACCAGGCTGTCGCGCAGCAGCGACAGGAGCGGCAGGCGCTCGTCGAACCACTTGATGGCCTTGTTGTTGGTAGGCAGCGTGCTTCCACTCATGGTCCGATGCCTCAGCCGATCTTGACGGTAGTGTCGTTGAGGAAAACATATTTCGGGACGTGGAGATTCTCCGGCGCCGGGCCTTGGCGAATCCGTCCCGAGGTGTCGTAGACCGAGCCGTGGCAGGGGCAGAAATAGCCGTTGTACTGGCC
>JAJFJE010000122.1 GCA_021774355.1 Alphaproteobacteria bacterium | reverse complement strand
TGACCCATGGCGCGCCGGCCAACCAGTCGGGCAAATGGTTCAAGCCGGTGCCCTATAATGTCGACCGGGACAGCCACCGCATCGACATGGACGAGGTCGAGGCCCTGGCCCGGGAACACCAGCCCAAGGTGATCATCGCCGGCGGCTCGGCCTATCCCCGGTTCATCGATTTCGTCCGTTTCCGGGCGATTGCCGATGCCGTTGGCGCCTATCTGATGGTCGACATGGCCCATTTCGCGGGGCTGGTGGCGGGCGGCGTCCATCCCAACCCCCTGGACCATGCCCATGTGGTGACCACCACCACCCACAAGACCCTGCGCGGCCCGCGCGGCGGCATGGTCCTGTCCAACGACCCGGATATCGGCAAGAAGATCAATTCGGCGGTCTTTCCGGGGCTGCAGGGCGGGCCGCTGATGCATGTCATCGCGGCCAAGGCGGTGGCCTTCGGCGAGGCGCTCAGCCCGGCCTTCAAGAGCTATGCCAAGGCCGTCGTGGAGACTGCCAAGGCCCTGGCCGAGGCGGTCAAGGGCCATGGTATCGATATCGTGTCCGGCGGCACCGACACCCATCTCATGCTGGTCGACCTGCGGCCCAAGGGCCTGACCGGAAACATTGCCGAGAAGGCCCTCGACCGGGCCCATATCACCTGCAACAAGAACGGCATTCCCTATGACCCGGAGAAGCCGATGGTGACCTCGGGCATCCGCCTCGGCTCGCCGGCCGGCACCACCAGGGGCTTCGGCGTGGCCGAGTTCCAGGAGGTCGGCAATCTGATCGCCACGGTGCTGGACGGCCTGGCCCGCAACGGCGTCGACGGCAATGGCGCGGTCGAGGCTTCGGTCGCGACCCGGGTCAGACAGCTTTGCGAACGTTTCCCCATCTATCGGTAGCGGTCCGCCTGGGGCGCTTGTACGATATACCGCTGCGCCCCGGCCTGGATCGGCCGGGGCGCCTGGTGGCTTGGGGGGAAAAATGCGCTGTCCGTTCTGTGGCAATGAGGAAACGCAGGTCAAGGATTCGCGCCCGAGCGAAGACAATTCGGCAATCCGCCGGCGGCGTTTCTGCCCGGGCTGCGGCGCCCGCTTCACGACCTTCGAGCGGGTCCAGTTGCGCGAAATCAGCATCATCAAGAAGAGCGGCCGACGGGTGCCTTTCGACCGGGACAAGCTGGCTCGCTCGGTCATGGTCGCCATGCGCAAGCGCCCGGTCGAGCCGGATCGGGCCGAGCGCATGATTTCGGGTATCGTCCGCCGCCTGGAGAGCATGGGGGAGAGCGAAATTCCGTCCGACGTGGTCGGCGAAATGGTCATGGAGGGCCTGGCCTCGCTCGATTCCGTCGCCTATATCCGCTACGCCTCGGTCTACCGCAATTTCCGCGAGGCCAAGGATTTCGAGACCTTCGTCGGGCGCCTGGCCGGCGTCGATGGCGGTGACTGACACCGAACGGGACCGTCGCCATATGGCGGCTGCCCTTGTCCTCGCCCGCCGGGGACTGGGGCAGGTGGCGCCAAATCCGGCGGTCGGCTGTATCCTGGTGCATGATGACCGGGTGGTCGGCCGGGGCTGGACACAGCCCGGCGGACGCCCCCATGCCGAGACCGAGGCGCTGCGCCGGGCGGGCGACCATGCGCGCGGCGCCACCGCCTATGTCACCCTGGAGCCCTGCGCCCATCATGGCCGGACCGGCCCCTGCGCCGCCGCCCTGGCGGCCGCCGGTGTGGCCCGGGTGGTGGTGGCGACGGTCGATCCGGACCCGCGGGTCTCGGGGCGCGGCCTTGCCCGGCTCGCAGCGGCCGGGGTGGCGACCACGCTCGGCGTGCTCGAGGCCGAGGCCCAGGCGCTCAATGCCGGGTTTTTCGAGCGTCTGGGCGGGCGCCCCATGGTTACCCTCAAGCTTGCCACCAGCCTGGACGGGCGGATCGCCACCCAGCACGGCGACAGCCAGTGGATCACCGGGCCGGCGGCCCGCGCCCGCGCCCATCTGCTGCGCGCCGACCACGATGCCATCCTGGTGGGCGTGGGCACCGCCATTGCCGACGATCCCTCGCTGACCTGCCGCCTGCCCGGTCTGCAAGGGCGGTCGCCGATCCGGGTGGTGGCCGATGGCCGGCTGCGTCTGCCCCTGACCCATCAGTTGGTGCGCACCGCCGGCACCGTGCCGACCATCATGCTGGCCATCCAGGGCACAGATCCCGACCGTGTCGCGGCTTTTGCCGCGGCCGGGGCGACGGTGCTGGCCGTCGCCGCCGACGCCGCAGGCCATCCGGCGCCGCGTCCCGCCTTGGCCGCCCTGGCGGCGCGGGGCGTGACCCGGCTGCTGGTCGAAGGCGGCGGGCGGATTGCCGCCAGCCTGCTTGGTGCCGGCCTGGTCGATCGCCTGATCTGGTTTCGCGGCGCCCTGGTCATCGGCGGCGAGGGCCGGCCGGCCGTTGCGGCGCTCGGCCTGGACCGGCTGGCCGAGGCGCGGCGGTTCCAACTCGAAGGCGTTGCCCGGCTCGGTGACGACCTAGTGGAATCCTACCGCGTGACCGCGTAGAAGGATGCCATGTTCACAGGGCTCATCACCGATATCGGCCGCGTCGCCGCCGTCGAACAGCGCGGCGACAGGCGCTTCCGCCTGACCACCGCCTATGACCTGGGCGGCATCGCCGTGGGCGCGTCGATCGCCTGTTCAGGAGCCTGCCTGACCGTGGTCGACAAGGGCGGCGACTGGTTCGCGGTCGATGTCTCGGCCGAAACCCTGCGCCGGACCACCCTGGGCGCGTGGCAGGCGGGCAGCGCCGTCAATCTGGAACGATCGCTGCGCCTGGGCGACGAGATGGGCGGCCACATCGTCACCGGCCATGTGGATGGTCTTGCCATCGTGCTGGCGACGGCGCCGGAAGGCGATTCCCTGCGGATCGATCTGCAGGCGCCCGAGGGCTATGCCCGCTATGTCGCGGCCAAGGGATCGGTGGCGCTCGACGGCGTCTCGCTTACCGTCAATGGCGTGGCCGGCGATCGCTTCTGGGTCAATGTCATTCCGCATACCCAGGCCATGACCACCATCCGCCCGGCCGCCGGCGGCGCCGGCATTGCCGCCGGCAGCCGGCTGAATTTCGAAATCGACGTGCTGGCGCGCTATGTGGCGCGCCTGCAGGAGTGGCACCAATGAACGAGTGGACGCAGTTCCTGTCGCCCATTGACGAGATCATCGAGGACGCGCGGAACGGCCGCATGTTCATCCTGGTCGACCACGAGGACCGGGAGAACGAGGGCGACCTGGTCATTCCCGCCCAGATGGCGACGCCCAAGGCGCTCAATTTCATGGCCCGCTATGGCCGCGGCCTGATCTGCCTGTCGATGACCGGCGCGCGGGTGCGCGACCTGGGCCTGACGCTGATGGCCAAGGACTATCTGTCCCGCCACGAGACCGCCTTCACGGTTTCGATTGAGGCCCGGGAGGGCGTGACCACGGGAATTTCAGCGCCGGACCGG
>JAJFJE010000121.1 GCA_021774355.1 Alphaproteobacteria bacterium | reverse complement strand
CGCCACCCTGTTCGCGACGGTGCCGGGGGTGTATCGCCAGATCCTGAAATATGCCCCGCCATCGGCCGGGGCGATGCCCAGCCTGCGCCATGGCCTGTCGGCCGGCGAGGCCCTGGCCCCGGAACTGCTCGAAGCGTGGCGCACGGCCACCGGTCGCGAGCTTTACGAGGCGCTGGGCATGTCCGAGATCTCGACCTATGTCAGCCAGGGGCCGCCCGGCCCGGCCCGGCCGGGCACCCCGGGTCGTCCCCAGACCGGCCGCCGGGTGGCCATCCTGCCGGTCGACGGGCCGGCCGTCCCGCTGCCCGCAGGCGAGACCGGGCTGGTTGCGATCCACCGCAGCGATCCGGGACTGATGCTCGGCTATTGGCAACGGCCGGACGAAGAGGCCGTGGTGTTTCGCGGCGACTGGTTCGTCGGCGGCGATCTGGCCCATCAGGACGACGACGGCTATCTCTGGTTTCACGGCCGCGCCGACGATATCATGAATGCCGGCGGCTACCGGGTCTCCCCGGCGGAAGTCGAGGCGGTGCTGGCGGACCATCCGGGGGTGGCCGAAGTGGCGGTCGCCGAGCGGCGCCTGTCGCCGACCCTCAGCATCGTCTGCGCCTATGTCGTGGCCCGCGACCCAGGGCTGACCAAGGCGGCCCTGCTCGACCATGCCGGGGACCGGCTTGCGGCCTATAAATGCCCCAAGGAGGTGGTGCTGGTGGACAGCCTGCCGCGGACCGGCAATGGCAAAGTCATGCGCCGGGCCCTGCACGCGCTGGGCTGAGCTACATCAGCAGCTGGCCGTCGTCGACATTGAGGACGGTGCCGGTGGTGAAGCCGCTGCGCGGGTCGGTCAGCAGCAAGATCGCCCCGTCGAGATCCTCGGCCTGGCCGATACGGCGGCGCGGAAACCGCTGCACCATCCGCTGACCACCGTCCGAGCGGAAGAAATCGGCGTTGATTTCGGTCTCGATATAGCCGGGGCAGATGGCGTTGACATTGATATCGTGGCGCGCCCATTCGAGGGCCAGGGCCCGGGTCAGGTGGACCACAGCGGCCTTCGACATGCAATAGACGGCGAGTTTCGGCAGCACCCGGAGGCCGGCGATCGACGCGATGTTGACGATCCGCCCCGGGCTGCCCCGGGCGATCCAGCGCCTGGCCAGTTCCGCCGCCAGAAACAGCGGCGCCTTGGCATTGGTCGCCATCATCCGGTCGAAGGCGTCCTCCGACACCTCGACCGCCGGTTCGCCGCCGCCGATGCCGGAATTGTTGACCAGGGCCCAGAGCGGGCCGAGCGCCGCCTCGGCGCGGTCGAACGCGGCCGGGACGGCGGCCAGGTCGGTCACGTCGAGCGGCACCGCGACGGCCTCTGCGCCGAGGCCCTGCAATTCCGCGACCAGGGCGTCCAGCCGGTCCTGCCGGCGACCGGCGACCGCAACCTTGGCCCCGGCGCCCGCCAGGACCAGGGTAAAGCGACGGCCCAGGCCGCTGGTGGCCCCGGTGATGAACACGGCCCGTCCCGCGTGACTCTGTTCGGTTGCCATGGCCCGCACTCCTGCTCCGTGGCGGCCGGTCCCGCCCGTCAGTCCAGATCGGCGACGGCGCCGCCGCTGCCTTCCACACGGGCGGCCAGCGCCGCCGCCATGAAACGGTCGAGCGCGCCGTTGAGCACGCCCTGCGTATCGGAGGTTTCGGCGCCGGTGCGCAAATCCTTGACCATCTGGTAGGGCTGCAGGACATAGGAGCGGATCTGATGGCCCCAGCCGATCTCGGTCTTGGCGTCCGCCTCGGCCTGGCTTGCCGCCTCGCGCTTCTGCAATTCCGCCTCGTAGAGGCGGGCCTTCAGCATGGACATGGCCTGGGACCGGTTCTTGTGCTGCGAACGGTCGCTCTGGCACTGGACCACGATGCCGGTCGGCATATGGGTGATGCGCACGGCGGAATCGGTCTTGTTGATGTGCTGGCCGCCGGCGCCCGACGCGCGGTAGGTATCGACCCGCAGGTCCTTGTCGAGGATTTCGACCTCGATGGCGTCGTCGACCACCGGATAGACCCAGACGCTGGCGAAGCTTGTCTGGCGCCGGGCATTGGCATCGAAGGGCGAGATTCGCACCAGCCGATGGACCCCCGACTCGGTCTTCAGCCAGCCATAGGCGTTCAGGCCCTTGACCAGGATGGTTGCGCTCTTGAGCCCGGCTTGCTCGCCCGGGCTGTCTTCGATCAGCTCGACCTTGTAGCCGCGCCGTTCGGCCCAGCGGCTATACATCCGCAACAGCATCTCGGCCCAGTCCTGGGCCTCGGTGCCGCCGGCCCCGGCATTGACCTCGACATAGCAGTCATTGGCGTCGGCCTCACCCGAGAGCAGGGCCTTGACTTCGGCCTCGGCGGCCTGGTCGCGCAGCCCCTCCAGGGTCGCGGCGGCGTCGGCCACCATCGCCTCGTCGGCTTCGGCTTCGGCCATTTCGGCGATGGCGAGGGTGTCGTCGAGATCCCGTGCGAGCTGGCTGTAGCCGCCGATCGCCTCGTCCAGGCGGGTGCGCTCGCGCATCACCTTCTGCGCTTCGACGGGGTCGTTCCACAGGGTCGGGTCTTCGACCCGGTCGTTCAGCTCTTCGAGGCGGAGACGGGCGGCATCCCAGTCAAAGATGCCTCCTCAGCAGCGTCATCGACTGCTTGATCTCGGTGGCGAGGGATTCGATATCGGCGCGCATGGCAAAACCGCAATGGATGGGCGGTCCCTATAGCCGGCTTTGCCGGATGAGACAACCGCGGCGATCAGTAAAGGCCACCGGTGGAGCTGTCACCCGCCCCGACATTGTCCAGCACCGGCGGGGCGCCGATGCCACCTTGGCCATAGAGGTCCATATTGTCGTAATTGCCTTCGAGGGAGCCGTCCAGGACCATCCGATTGCCATAGGGTTCGGTCCCCGGCTTGAAGGCCTCGTAGATTGCCGCCTCGCCCGGCGCCGCCGGCAGGCCGCTCTTGGGATTGACCCGTACCAGCCGCAGACCCGAGGGGATGCGGAACGGCTTGGCCGGCTGATCGGCCAGGGCTTCCATCATGAAGTCGCGGAAGATCGGCGACGCGGCACCGCCGCCGGTCTCCTTCTTGCCCAGGCTGCGCGGCTGGTCGAAGCCGAGATAGACCCCGGCGACCAGGTCCGGGGCGAAGCCCATGAACCAGACATCCTTGGAATCATTTGAGGTTCCGGTCTTGCCGGCAAGCGGCTTGCCGACCGCCCGGACGCGTGCGCCGGTGCCCCGCTCGACCACGCCCTGGAGCAGCGAGACCACCTGATAGGCGGTCTGGGGATCCAGCACCTCGACCCGGGGATCGGGAATGGCGGGCGGCGGCTGATCGTACCAGGTGGTTCCCGAACAGCCGTCGCAGGGCCGGGTATCGTGCTTGAAGATGGTCCGGCCGCGGCGGTCCTGGATCCGGTCGATCAGCGTCGGGGTGATCTTGCGGCCGCCATTCACGAACTCGCCATAGGCGGCGGCCATGCGG